>JBFFCW010000142.1:0-9065 GCA_041559695.1 Desulfobacterales bacterium | reverse complement strand
GAAAGGTTTGATGTTTTTTCGGCTCCTGTTTTCAGCGCTGTTGCTGGGCGCCACCATTGTTTTGCAACTGAGCGATTCTGCCACTTCCATGGAACGGTCTTTTGTCGTTCTTTACGGCCTCATTATTGCGATATTTGTAATTTCATTGATTTACAGTTTGCTTCTGAAACGCATCAAAAAAGAGGTCACATTTGCCTTCGTTCAAACCGGTGTCGATACATTTTTTGTTACCCTGATTATTTTTGTGACCGGCGGTTTTATAAGCGTTTTCACCTTCCTTTTTTTGGTGGTCATCATTTACTCCAGCATGCTGCTTCCCATGCGGGGAACCATGGTAATTGCGGCGCTTTGCAGTCTTCAGTTCGGGTGTTTAGTCGAGCTGGAATATTTCGGCATTCTCGATCCGCTTGGCACCAATGGCAATGCACTCGCCAGCGCCTATGATTGGTATCAGATATTCTTTAAATTGATGATCACCATGCTGGCCTGTTTTGCAGTGGCGTTTTTGAGCAGTTTGCTATCGGAGCAGACGCGCAAATCCAAAGAAGAGCTTCGCACGATGGAGGGTCATGTCAAGCGGGTCGAAAAGATGGCGGCCATCGGTGAGATGGCAGCCGGTTTAGCCCACGAAATTAAAAACCCGCTGGCTTCCTTGACAGGATCCATTCAGCTTTTGAAAGAAGACATGCGCTATGATTCTGACCATGCGCGCTTAATGCAAATTATTCTGCGTGAAGCCGATCGCTTGAGTTCTTTAGCCAGCAATTTTCTTTTTTACGCCCGGCCGCCCGCGGGCAAGGTCGAGCCGATTGAGTTGGATCGCGCGCTGCTTGAAACCGCTGAGCTTTTTGAAAAAGATGCTTCCAATAACGGTCGAATTTCAACCATAAAAAATGTATCTTCTGATGTATGGATCACAATGGATCCCGGTCATCTTCACCAAATCTTGTGGAATTTACTGTTGAATGCCGCCGAGGCTATTGACGGTGAGGGTCAAATCGGGATCGATATGTTCCCCGTAAAGAATCGGCAAGCCTGTGTTAAGATTACCGATAATGGATGCGGCATATCACCGGAGGCCCTAAAGTCTATTTTTGACCCTTTTGTTACCACCAAACCCAACGGGACCGGTTTAGGCTTGTCCATTGTTCACCGAATTCTCGAGGCCTATGACGCCTGGCTAAATGTTGAGAGTGAAATAAATATAGGCACCACAGTTACCTTAAATTTTAAACAGATTGTCCCACCCGTTTGACCCACTGGACCCTGCGCTAACTTAGTCTTGACAGTCACCGGTAAAATGAGATACCAAAATCATTTTAATTCAATGATTTGCACCCAATCGTTGACAGCTTGAACCGATTTTTAATTTGCGGTAAACTGATTAATTATACCGCTTTCCCTATGAGCCTTACGATCAGTCGATTTGTATAACCGCATAACTGTGACTGGATTGATTATGGAAAAAACCAGCGAGCTAATTCAAAAACGAAGAGATAAATTTGATCAATTAAAGACACATAATTTGCAACTCTTTCCCAACGACTTCAAGGTATCCCACACGGTAAATGAAATACACGGGATAATCGGAAAAACGCCGGAAGCCGTGAAAGAAGATGAGCCGTTTTTTAATTTGGCCGGCCGGATGATGGCCATCAACAGATTTGGCAAAACAGCCTTTATTCGCTTCAGGGATCGGAGCGGACAGCTCCAGGCATATATTCGCAAGGATCGGATTGGCGATGAGGCCTACCACCTTTTCAAGCAAATGGATGTGGGAGATTTTGTAGGCCTAAGCGGAGGGATGTTTAAAACCAAAACGAACGAATGGACACTTCTGGTCAGTGAACTGAAATTGCTTTGTAAAACCATCCGCCCGTTGCCGGAAAAGTTTCATGGTCTTAAAGATCCGGAAAAAAGATATCGCCAGCGGTATCTGGACTTGATGATGAATCCAGATGTGCGCGATCTCTTTGTCAAGCGCAGTCGCATTATTCAGGAAGTTCGCAACTTTTTTCTTGAGCGGGATTTCCTTGAGGTTGAAACACCCATGATGCAACCCATTCCAGGCGGCGCCGAAGCTGAGCCGTTTAAAACCCATCACAACGCTCTGGGTATGGATCTTTTTTTGCGCATTGCTCCTGAGCTTTATTTGAAGCGCTTGGTGATCGGCGGGTTTGAAAGGGTTTTTGAAATCAACCGCAACTTCAGAAATGAAGGTGTCTCAACCCAACATAATCCTGAATTTACCATGTTGGAATTCTATCAGGCCTATGCCACCTTTAGCGACCTCATGGAGTTGACCGAACAGCTGGTTTCAACCGTTGCGCACGCGGTAACCGGATCGACCGTTTTGTCTTATCAGAACAACCCAATTGAACTTGCCGGTCCCTGGCGGCGGATAACCCTTCAAAAAGCGCTGGTGGATATCGGCGGCATTGATTCTGCTCTGTTAAATGACAAAGATGCGCTCCTGGATTTTGCGGCTCAAAAAGAAATCAAAATTACAAAGACTGGCCGCCTGGGCAAGGTGATCACCAAGTTGTTTGACGTTTTGGTTGAACCCCAATTGATTCAACCTACCTTTATTACCGGTTACCCGGCGGAAGTTTCACCGCTTTCCCGTCGCAGCGATGCACAACCGGATATAACCGAACGCTTTGAGCTTTTTATTGCCGGCCGCGAGATTGCCAACGGTTTTTCCGAGCTCAATGATCCCGTTGACCAAAAATCGCGATTCGCGCAACAGGTTGAAAATCGCAGGGCCGGCGATCAAGAGGCGCACTTGATGGATGAAGACTATATCGAAGCGTTGGAGTATGGCATGCCACCAACGGCTGGAGAGGGCATCGGCATCGATCGGCTGGTGATGTTGCTTACAGATGCAGTCTCCATTCGCGAGGTCATCCTTTTCCCGCACATGAAACAAAAATGATGAGGGGATTGAGGATTTTTATCAGGTCGCTTCGCTCACAATAGGAATGATGGAATGCTGGAATACTGAAATATTGGGTTTCCGTGTGGCATCGCATTGAAAAATACAATGATTCCAATATTCCAGCATTCCAATATTCCATGTAGACAGCATAAAACCAGTGTCGTTAGGAGCTATTTGCTTTCAAAATTTTGTTGAAATTGCGAGATATAAACGATGTCCTTTGAATTATATATCGGCGGCCGCTATCTGAGAGCGAAGCAAAAACAGGCTTTTGTTTCGCTGATAACGATTCTTTCCATTGCCGGCGTAATGGTCGGGGTGATGGCATTGATCGTTGTCATCGCTGTTATGACCGGCTTTGATGCCGACCTTAAAGCCAGGATTCTGGGTGGGCAATCCCAGATTATGCTGATGCGCCACAGGGGCGAGTTTAAAGGTTACCGCGAGGTGGTGAAAGTGGTGGAAAAAACAAAGGACGTTGTGGCGGCAACCCCTTTTATCGTTACTCAGGGAATGTTGCGTTCCAGATCCGGTGCCGCAGGCGCGGTTATCCGCGGTATCGACCCTTCGACCGCGGGTCGGGTCATGAAAACCCTTGAGCAGCTGTCATTGCGTGATTCTTCCAGAGAAAAACCTGCCGGGCAATCTACACCCCAAGCACCCGGCATTGTGCTCGGCAAAGAATTGGCCCGCAACCTGGGAGTTATTGAAGGCGACCTGATTTATCTGATGTCGCCCCATGGCATGCTGTCGCCGATTGGCCACCTGCCGGCGATGAAACAGTTTAAAGTCACCGGTTTTTTTCAATCCGGTATGTATGAGTATGATCAAACCTTCGCATTTATACACCTTAAAGACGCTCAGAAAATGCTTCGAATGGGAGATTCGGTCAGCGGGATTGATATTCGGGTAACGGATATTTACGAGGCCCGGGAAATTGCGGATCAAATTACTTCTAAACTGGGCTTTCCGTATTGGGCGCGCGACTGGATGCAGATGAATCAAAATCTGTTTCGGGCGTTGAAAATGGAAAGATGGGTGATGGCCATTATTCTGATTCTCATCGTTTTGGTTGCCGCCTTTAACATCGCCAGCAGTCTGATCATGCTGGTTATGGGTAAAACACGCGATATTGCCATCCTGAAGGCCATGGGTGCCACCAATAAAAGCATTCGAAAAATCTTTGTTTTTAACGGAATGGTCATTGGCCTTATCGGTACCGTTCTGGGATTATGCCTGGG
Organism: Desulfobacterales bacterium; assembly: GCA_041559695.1. Taxonomy (GTDB): domain Bacteria; phylum Desulfobacterota; class Desulfobacteria; order Desulfobacterales; family JAHEIW01; genus JAHEIW01. The sequence continues at coordinate 4,886 of JBFFCW010000142.1, read as the reverse complement.
CCTGTTACTGTGCACCCTGCTCAAGCACTACGATATTTATGAACTGACCGGTGATATCTATTACTTTACGACAACGCTCCCGGTGAAAATCGAAATCCTATGGGTCCTTGGAATCGTAACGGCCGCAATGGTGATTTGCTTTCTGGCAACACTTTATCCGGCGAGACAGGCCGCCAAACTGGATCCGGTTGAGGCAATCCGATATGGATAACTTCGAATCTTTAAGCAAAGCAGGGTATCCCGATAAAAAAGGTCCTGCGGCACCGCACGCCGACAGATGGATCAGAGGCCGGGATCTGGCTAAAAGTTTTCAAAACGGGGGTGTCAGCATTGATGTTTTGCAAGGCGTCAATCTGGATTTGGGAATCGGGGAGACCGTAGCGATTGTCGGTGCTTCCGGAATCGGCAAATCGACGTTGCTTCACATCCTCGGCACCCTTGATCGACCGGACAGCGGAACTCTTGAGTTTCAGGGCGAAGATGTCTTCCTTTACAATGATTTTAAACTGGCACAATTTCGCAACAGGACCATCGGGTTTGTTTTTCAATTCCATCACTTGCTGCCTGAGTTTAGCGCCCTGGAAAATGCTATGATGCCGGCTTTGATTAACGGTTTTGACAAGGTGGATGCAAGCAAAGCGGCTGAGGAAATACTGGTCCGGGTCGGATTGCAGGACCGCCTACACCTGCGGGTCGGCAAACTATCCGGGGGTGAGCAGCAGCGGGTGGCGTTGGCCAGAGCGCTGGTTTTAAAACCGGCGGTGCTTCTGGCAGATGAGCCGACGGGCAACTTAGATAACATCAACAGTGATCAGGTTCATCAACTGGTTCTGGAACTCAACCGTGAACTGTCGATGACCCTGGTTGTGGTGACGCATAATATGGAGCTGGCATCCTACATGTCCCGATGCGTCACCATAGTCGATGGGCGACTGCAGGACGCCAATTGAGGCCAAAACTCAGGCCTCAAAAAATACCCTATATTTTCATTAAGCTTTTGAAATTCATAGATATAATGGCCAAACATTATTCAGCCGCTGGTGCGATGCGGCAATCATTTGAGGCACAGAGGATCACGAGAATTTGTTTGATCATTTTTGTCATTATGGCATTGTCACCGCAAATTGACGCTGCACAGAAACCGGCCAGCGTCGTAATACTGCCCTTCGAAGTTTTCTCCGAAAAAGACCTGTCGTATTTGCAAAGCGAAATTCCCTCTGCCTTAAAAAAGTCTCTCGAACAGGCTGGTGCCAGGGTATTATTGCTGGATCCGCTTTCAGAGCCGGAATGGAGAAAACGAACAACCAATATTGAAGAATTGAAGAAACTGGGCCTTCAGACCGGAGCGGATTATGTTTTATGGGGCAGCCTCACCTGGATCGGACAACAGTTCAGTTTGGATCTAAAATTGTTTGAACCGCTCTCTGAAAGGCGGCCGCGCCCGTTTATGGCGGAAGGGCGGGGGATCGAGAATCTACCTTCTACGGTGGATAAACTCGCCCAGGATTTGGGCTTAACCATATTAAAGCGCCAGAAAATCCTGTCAATCGAGGTGAGCGGAAACCAGCGCATCGAGGCCGATGCTGTTAAAAGAGTTGTCAAAACTCAACCCGGAGACATATATAATTTGAAAAACCTGTCAGCAGATTTAAAAGCGATTTACGCGATGGGCTATTTTGACGATGTCCAGGTTGTTGCTGAAACCCAACCCGAAGGTAAAATTGTAACATTTAAGATCAAAGAAAAGCCAACTTTACGCAGCACCCGTTTCAGCGGCATTCGATGGGCATTTGACGAAGAAGAAGTCGAGGAAGTGATCACCGCCAAAAGAGGGTCAATTCTGAACATCAATGTGATCCAAACTGATATAGATCGAATAATTGAGCTGTACAAAGGAGACAATTACCATAATGTTAAAGTTGACTATAAAATTTACGAGCGTAAAGACAATCAGGCGGATCTGGAGTACATAATAGACGAGGGTGAAAAGTTCCAGATTGAGAAGATCCAATTTGAGGGCAACAAGGCGTTTTCAGACAAAGAGCTGAAAAAACAGATGACCACTTCGGAGGCAAACATACTTTCCTGGTTTACGAGCGCGGGAGATTTAAACGAAGATAATCTTGATCAGGATGCCGCCCGGCTAGCTTCCTTTTATAAAAATAATGGATATATGCAGGCCCGGGTGGGTGAGCCCCAGGCTAGATTCGAGGGAAATGAGATCGAAATCACGATAAAAATCGACGAGGGGCCCCAATTTAAGGTCGGAAAGGTCGATTTAACCGGAGATTTGCTCGTCTCCAAAGAAGAATTACTTGAATCACTTAAAATTACCCAGGAAGAGTTTTATAATCGCGAAACATTGCGAAATGATGTTTTAAAACTCACGGACCTGTATTCAAATGAAGGCTATGCATATGCCGATGTGGCGCCGCGGGTCAATGAGGATTCTGAGAAACGAACTGTCGATATTACCTTTGATATTCAAAAAGGCAAGCAGGTTTATTTTGAAGAAATTATTATTTCCGGCAACACTAAAACACGGGATAAAGTCATCCGCAGAGAATTGCGCGTATACGAACAGGAGCTCTTCAGCTCCTTGCGGCTGAAACGCAGCGTCCGCAATTTATATCGTTTGGATTTTTTTGAAGATGTAAAGGTGGATACCTCAAAGGGCAGTGCCGATGACAAAATGGTTTTAAAAATCGGCGTCACTGAAAAATCAACGGGTTCATTCAGTTTTGGTGCCGGTTACGGAAATCAGGAAAATCTGTACGGCGTCGCTTCGATTGCCGAGCGCAATCTGTTTGGTCGGGGGCAGAGGCTTGAACTTAAAGCCACGGTTGGCGGCAAGACTCAAAATGTCGACTTAACTTTTACCGAACCTTACATCTATGATATCCCGTTAAGGGGAACGCTAAAAATTTATAATTGGCAATACAATTATGGTACTTATGATAAAGTTAGCAATGGGGCCAGCATCGCTTTAAGCTACCCTCTTTTGGATTTTACCAGAGGCGGCATCTCCTATATTTACGATTTGGCAAACATCTCCAATATCAGCAGCGACGCTCCCCAGTCAATCAAGGATCTTAAAGGTGAAAACCTAAAAAGCAGCGTTTATCCAACACTGCGCTATGATTCGCGCAACAGCACTTTTGTGCCCACACAAGGATCCAGTCACGAGTTGTCACATGAGTTTGCAGGTCTCGGCGGCAATATTGGATTTATGAAATACATTGCAGAAAGCGCCTGGTACTTTCCGTTGTTTTGGGAATTTGTCCTTGCACCGCACGCAAAGGGCGGTTATGTTAACAAAACCAAGGACAAGAAGCTGCCGGATTATGAGAAGTTTTACTTGGGCGGAATCGGGTCGCTGCGGGGATTTGAGCGTGACGATCTGGCACCCAAAGATAGTAATGGTGACGCCATCGGTGGAGATAAATTCGTTCAATTTAATTTGGATCTGACCTTTCCGCTGCTCAAAGAGCAAGGGATGTACGCTGGGCTATTTTTTGATACCGGCAGGGTCTATGGGGATAATGAAAAAATAGAATTCAAACCCGGTGATCTGCGGCAGAGCGCCGGTCTGGGCATACGCTGGATGTCGCCCATAGGGCCAATCCGCCTGGAGTACGGTTTTATCCTTGACAAAGAAGACAGCGACCACGGCCCCGGTAACTGGGAATTTTCAATGGCGTCAGCCTTTTAAACAGTGGACCACCTATATCATGAGATATCGTTGGCTTTACTCACAATTGAAACCATCGGCTAATATTATAGAATTTTTCAGTCGCAATAATTTAATTGACAGGGTAGGGGGCAAAGCATGCGAAACCGCAAATTCAAATACATAATTATCGTTTGTTTTTTCAGTTTGCTCTGGCTGGGGACCGTGAATGCAGCGGATGTCGCCAAGATCGGTGTAGCGAATTTGCAGCGCCTACTGGAGACATCCAATCAAGGCAAATCGGCACAGGAACAGATTAAGAAGCAGAAAGATCAAATGGAGCAGGAACTGAAGCAAAAAGGAGGCGAGATAGAAGAGCTGAGAAAGCAGGTTGAGCGTGAGTCTATGGTCATGAGCAATGAGAAACGTGAAGAAAAGGAAAGGGAGATTCGAATTAAGATAAACGATTTTAAATCGCTTGAAAAACGCTACCGCGCACAACTGCAGAATCTTGAAAAAAAGCTGGTTAATGCATTGCTCAAAGAAGTGTCCGCCCTTGTTGAGGAAATCGGGAAAAAAGAAGGCTATTTGCTCATTATCAATAATACGACGGTTCTGTATTCACCGGGTTCTATTAATATTACGGATCAGTTGATAAAAGAACTGAATGCCCGGCACGCCAAGAAATCCGGCAATTGACTCGCCTTGCAGCGCAACTCGGGGTAACCGGTTGTTCGTCTCGGGGTCAAAACTTCAGGAGAAAAAATGGAAAAAACATATGACATTCAGGCGATTATGGACTTTTTGCCCCATCGCTATCCGTTCATTCTGGTTGACAGAATCTTGGACCTGGTTCCCGGCGAAAAGATCACCGCCCTTAAAAATGTCACAATCAATGAACCTTTTTTTCAGGGGCATTTCCCGACCTATCCAATTATGCCGGGAGTCCTCATTGTCGAAGCCATGGCTCAGGCAGCGGGTGTACTCGCCCTTGAATCGATGCCCGCTGAAAAACGCGGCGCTCCAGTCTTTTTTATGGGACTGGATAAAGTTAAGTTTCGAAAACCGGTGGTGCCCGGTGACCAGCTTGTACTTGAAGTGCAGATTATTAAATTCCGATCAAAAGTTGTAAAAGCATCCGGTAAAGCATTTGTGAAAGACAATGTCGTAGCCGAGGCTGAATTGATGGCCACGCTCGGGTAAAACCAATATCCAT
>JBFFCW010000141.1:0-9076 GCA_041559695.1 Desulfobacterales bacterium | reverse complement strand
GGCTAAGACGATGGGGGCAGTGGCGGGGGCGCGAGTTGCGCAAAGGCCATATGGCCCTGGGGCTTCCCATAAATGTGGAAACGCTATGTAAAAACTGGGACAGTGCCGCAGCGACATACCATTTAATGGATGAATGGGTGAAGGAAGGGAGCTGGCACCCGGGGAATGTCAAGGTCCCGGTTAAAAAGGGTGAATGCGCCTGTCCGGTTTCAGAACCCTGGCGCGAAAGCGATTTCTGGTTGTGGGGGCACGTTTTATGCGATGAATTCCATATACAATTTGTAAGGGGATATCATCCGGACGCGGTCGTCGTCATTCCCGAATGTATAATGAAAAGAGATGATGCCTGCACTTTTAATTTTGTCCTAGCGCCAAATGCCAAAGAGCCTGAGGCAATCGATCCGTATCCGGGTCAGGATGTCCTAAAGGACTGGCAAAGGGATACTGAAAAAAACGCCGTATGGTGCGGTCTGAGGCGCAAGTCCCGTATTACGGCCGGCAGAATTTATTTTCTGTGGGAAGTACTTTCAGAATTCCACCCAGCTGAGGCGGAGGCCGAATTTGCTAAAATCATAGATCTCTGGGCGGCAAGTCGTGCCGCCAACCTCAAAAAGCAAAAAGATGAGCAAAAGTGGGGAAACGGACCGGAAAGCCTGTATTTTAATTTTGACCACCCCTACAGGATCTCATGGGAGACAGAGACAAAAGTGAACGCTGATGGGATCGAGATAGAGGTCTCTTATTGCCCTTTTGCTGAAACATGGAATTGGCTGGGTGGACTGTCAGCGATGAGAGTATACTATGAAAGGTGTTATTCAGGAATAGCATCAAACTATGACGCCGCATTTACCGCCGAAGTTCCTGAGTGTAAGACAAGAGGGGATGAGGTCTGCCGGATAAGGATCAACGGTAAAACAGGCTGATTTGGGTATCCATAAATAACGACAAAAATGAAAACGATCGAGAAGGCGTCATGACACTGTTTGACATTGAAGAGTATCAGGAGCGGGTGCGCAAAACCAAAATGAGTATGACCGAAAAGGGTATTGATATTCTTGTCGTATCCGATGCGGCAAATATGAATTATTTAACCGGATACGACGGCTGGTCTTTTTATGTTCCGCAGGTTGTGGTCCTGTCGATCGATGATGACGAACCCATCTGGATTGGCCGGCTTATGAATGCCAATGGCGCCAAGCATACCACCTATTTATCCGATGAACGCATCATCGGATATGCGGATGATTACGTTCAAACGCCCCTCAAGCATCCGATGCAGGTTGTCGGCGATGAAATAAAAAAACGGGGTTGGGATACAAAAACCGTCGGCACGGAAATGGATGCCTATTATTTTAGCGCCAAAAGTTTTGTCGAGCTGCAAAAGAGCCTGCCAGACGCCAGATTTGATGATGCGAATTTATTGGTCAGCTGGGTGCGAATAATAAAATCAGCCAGGGAAATCGAATTTATGCAAAAGGCCGGAAAAATCGCCGAGCGCGTTATGCAAACAGCCATTGATACCGTTGCGCCGGGTGTTAGAGAATGTGATGCGGTTGCCGAAATTTATCGCACGCAAATCCGTGGAACAGACACTTACGGGGGTGATTATACGCCATTCGTTCCCATGATGCCGTGCGGAGAAAAGACCACACGCCTCACCTTACCTGGACGGACGAACCGTATCAAAATGAAATAGCGGTAAATATGGAGCAGGCCGCCTGCCGTAACCGCTACCACAGCCCTTTGGCAAGAACGATGTATCTCGGCAAAAACCCGCCCGGCAGCCTGGTTGACACCTCCAAAGTCGTTGTCGAGGGCTGCAATACGGCCCTTGATGCGATTAAACCCGGCGTGACGTGTGAAGAAATCGAACTGGCTTGGCGCCAGGTGATTGCCCGGGCCGGCCTGGAAAAAGAATCGCGTATTGGCTATTCCGTGGGTTTAAACTATCCGCCGGATTGAGGGGAACATACCGCCAGTTTGCGGCCGGGAGACAAAACGGTTTTAGAGCCGAACATGACGTTTCATATGATCCTGGGAATGTGGATGGACGATTGGGGCTTTGAATGCAGCGAATCTTTGCGCGTCACCGATGACGGCCATGAAACTTTTACCAGTTTTCCTCGCAAGCTTTTTATTAAGGAATAACGATTTTTGCAAACTGCCGATTGAGACTAAAATTTCAATAATTTCATCTTATCCAGCTCCAGGGCAACCCAGATCAAAATTGCAACCCAGGCAATGAATAGAACGAATCTGTAAAATCTGATAACCATAAAAGCATTCGGGTTGTAATGGTATTACGTTTTTGTTTAACAAAAAAATTCAGCACTAATTTTTCATATAGAAAAATTGACTTACATCCGGTCTTATTTTCAAATTGTAAACCGCCTGCCGATTCATAGAAATTAAGGTGTTTTGCGCAAAATCCATTTTGCCCAGCATTCGATCCATAATCGGATTCAATAGGCACCGTAGAACATCATAAGAATAATGCTGTTTGGCGATTTCATAATTTCGATTCACCATTTCTGCTGTTTTTTCCGGTGAATCCAATATTTTTCTGACCCCCTGCACGGTTTGAGCCGTTACCTCCCCGTCCATCTTCACTAAATCGAATCCCTTGGGCTCGATATCGCTTACAAAGGTGGCGTAGCGGTTTACGAGCAGCGGCTTTTTGAAGTAAATGGCCTCTAAAAATGCATTGCCAAATCCTTCGTAAAGACTGGGGAAGGCCACAAAATCGGCATGGGCGTAAACATTCCAGAGGGAATGCCCATTCACATGATGCCTCGGATGAAGCCATGGACTCGATATGGATTTTTGAGCCAGGCGCAAATCTACGCCATGCTTGAGAGCGTAATTTTTTATCCATTTTGCATATTCCCAACCCTCGTCACCCGCTTTGTGGGATATGAGCAATTTATAGCGCGGATCTTTCAGATTTTCGACCAGGTCAATTGCATGCTCGATGCCTTTTCTGCGTACAATGCGTGTGGGCTGCAGTATCGTTTTATGGTCTTGCTTCAGTCCGAAGGATTCAAGAAAATATTTGTAATCCCGGTGATTGACGGGTTGCGGGTTGTCGAAATCGAGCACGTTGGGGATGATGGTTGCCGTAATGCCGCGACGGCGGACCAGTTCAAAACGCGCCATGGAGTTAATAACGACATGCTGGATGCTGGGCGATTTGGGTGGAAAGAAATTGTGCAAATAATCTCCCACAGCGTTTATCCTTAAACGATTTCTTTCCCAGAAAAAATCATGATGATGGGCGATGGTGGGAATCTGAGCCTCTGCCATCAGTTCCGATAATGCCAGACCGAGCGGAATGTTCAAGGGAATTGCGAGCGCGTTTTCGACGATTAAAAGGTCAATATGAAATTGGGCGATGAACTCCTGAAGGCGGACTTTTAAGATGTTTTTCAGGTTTTCAATGGAGGCCATAACAGAAGACGTTCTGTCTGTTTTTCCAAAAACCTGCCGGTTTATCCACTGATTATAAGGATGCTTAAAATGGGCTTCAGGAGCCAAATAGCTTTTTTGAGGATCTTTATCCAGTTCGCCTGCAAACCAAAAACAATTGTGCCCCCCAGATTCCAAGACATCCGCCCACTTGCCGGCTTCCAGAGAAACACCATCTATTCCCGCAAAACGTGTTGAAACGAAACCGATTTTTTTGGACATCACAAGTATACCTCCGACCAGCGTTTTACCCGACTTACGCGAGACCAACCAGGACAACTGCCGCTGAAACGCATAAACGGCAATCGGGTTAAACCATTAACAAAGATGGATAATTGAACGACAATTGGCGGGTTTGGTTGTTGAATACAGGCGGTATTGTGATGTAATTCCTCAGGGGAGTATTTGCATCGGTAAACGATAGTTTAAAACCGCAAGAACCCCCTGAAAGATGACACTGCAAATATCATGCTAAACCAGCCGGTCCGTATAAAAAATTTAATTTAACAATTTCATTTACTTATGCTAAGTTTAGCAGCAAACCCTTACAGGGGGCTGTAACCGGTTACCCGAAATTATGTAATTAATTTCACAATTTAGAGGAGATATCGAATGACATACGAAGAGATTGTGCAGTTCCACGGGCATGAATGCCCGGGGCTTGCCATCGGGTATAAAATGGCAACTGCTGCAATGGAAAGGCTTGAATCGTTGCGGGCTGAAGACGAAGAGCTGGTGGCAATCGTCGAGAATGACGCCTGCGGTGTTGACGCATTGCAGTGTGCCTCTGGTTGCACCTTTGGCAAGGGGAATTTGCTGTTTCGCGACTACGGTAAGCAGGCCTATACCATCTACCATCGATCAACACGATCCGGTGTCCGTGTGCATTTTCACGGGAAGGGAATTCCAGAAGATCTGCAGGAAGACCGAAGCGCCCTTATCAGTTGGATTCTGTCTGCTTCCAACGACAGCATCATTTCTGTGACACCGATATCCATTCCCGAACCTGAACCGGCCAGGATCCGAAAGTCAATACCTTGTGAGTTTTGCGGTGAGAGCGTCATGGAATCGCGCATCCATCAACTGGATGACAAGCCGGCCTGTATTCCATGTTACGATAAGCAAAAGAAGTTCGGACAGGACGCTCTATCGTAAGCAGATATACGGGTCCGCCAAGCTCAATTTTAACAGTCCGTGCTTTTGATGAAGACCTTCTGTGCCCGGCCCACGACTCAACGGTAGCGCTGGCTGTGGGTGCCGCTGTCAATACCGCAATGGCCTATGGTGAACCTGAATAAATTGAAAATTCTTCACCTGCTCAGTCAGAGACCGGATTCAACCGGCAGTGGGATATATGTGCAAGCCATGATTCGGGAAGCAACTGCTTGCGGCTATGACAATTATCTGGTTGCCGGTGTTCATTCTAATGGTTGTGATGGCCCAGACTGTATTGAGCAAGGCAAATCCATGTTTGTGAATTTCCATAATGCCGATGTTTCCTATCATATCCCCGGCATGAGTGATGTAATGCCTTATGAGAGTGCCCGATTTTGCGATCTTTCAGAAAATCAACTCCGCGAATATGAAAAGGCTTTTTCCGAAATAATTCAAAATGCTGTTTTCAGGTTTAAACCGGATATCATTCACAGCCACCACCTATGGATTGTCAGCTCTATGGCTCGCCGGCTTTTCCCGAATATTCCGATGGTAACGACCTGTCATGGTTCGGATTTGCGACAGTTTCAGAATTGTCCTCACCTTCAAGAAAGCGTCGCAATTGGATGCCGGAAAATTGACGTCGTAATGGCGTTAAGTGAGACACAAAAAAGTGAAATTATCCGCTTATACCATCTGGCGCCTGAAAAAATTATTGTTGCCGGTGCCGGTTATGACGAAAGTCTGTTTTATACAGACACAAAGCCAAATCCCGATCCGGTGCAGTTAGTTTATGCAGGAAAACTGAGTAACGCCAAAGGTGTTCCCTGGTTTTTGCGTGCTTTACAATCAATCCGGTCTCCCGCATGGCAATTACATCTGTCCGGCAGCGGCAGCGGAGAAGAAATGGCGCATTGCCTCATGCTGGCAAAAGAATTGGGAGAAAAGGTTCATATCCGCGGCGCGCTTCCCCAGCAGCGTTTGGCTGAGATAATGAGACGCTCGCATATTTTGGTACTGCCCTCTTTTTTTGAAGGTTTACCCCTGGTTATCCTGGAGGGCCTTGCCAGCGGTTGCCGAATTGTTGCCACTGACCTTCCGGGGACCAGGGAAATACTTGGAAATTCTGACACAGATTTTATCAATTTGGTCAGCACGCCGCGTTTACGTTTTACCGATCAGCCATACCGGGAGGATGAATATTCATTTGAACAAAATCTGAAACAAGCGATTCAACAACAGATTGATGCTGCATCCAGGTGTGCGCAAATTGATTTATCAACCGTTCAGGACAAACTTGACGCTTATACCTGGACCGGTATATTCAAAAAAGTCAGAGAAGTTTACCTGACGTGTTTAATCTAACCTACTGCATTAAATACTGATAATACAGCTAACACAGCCCTGCACGCGAAAGCATCGGATTCCGGCTGCGATGTGCTTGTCCCAACCTCTGTGTTCAATACGGTAAATTTTATTATTGGGACAATGAGGTAAAAAAGGATTTGAGAGCCGAAGCTTAAGCCATCTGTGCCGCCTTTCAAAAACAGCCAAATGCAACTCAAGTTCGACCTAAAATATTCCGATGATGATAAAGGGCCTGCCATGATAACGAACCCAGATGCTCATGGTAATCGTTCCCGGGGGAGCTCATCCGATGGGCTGGCCTTTAGGGCGGGGCTGCCCTAAACTCAAGATTGGATTACACGGGTATGGAAATAGACGATAAATATCCTTTTGAAAATAAGCTTGAGTACCTCAAATTCGTTCTAAAAATCTCGAGAATTCGAAACCGGGGCGATGACCCGCCGGATGCGCTTTTAAAACAAGCCCTTGAAATAGGTCGTTTAGCCGGTATCTCGCAGGATGAGTTAAATAAACTTTAAACCAGGTTAGACCACTTCTCACGGATTGAATAGGAGCCGATTTTATGGCTATTTTGACCGCCGTTGGCATTATTCTTTTGTGTTTGGGGTATTTTGGACTTCTTATCTTCGCTCTTTCCAGCAAACCCGAGCAGGTTGAGAAAAACAAACAATCAATCCTAAGCAGCAGACCCGTTGCTATGAATCAAACCCAAAACCGCCCATCCAACCCCACCCAGACCGGAACGCCCGGATAAAATCAAATGGTTAATCGAGCAACTCGGGCACTGAAAGGGCCTCGAAACACTTCTGGTTAGGCCGGCTGACATAGTTCGATCGTAATATCTTCAGGACCTCTGAAGAAGGCGATTTTCAGGTTGGTTATGTCTGTGGGCGGCATGAAAAATGAAAACCCCCGCGCTGTGAGGTCTTTGAATGCGCTTTCGATATCTTCAACCTCCAGGCCGATATGATCGTAGCCGTACGTCGATTGTGAAGCATCTCCAAGCATTTCTTCATCTTCTCTAGCAACTCTCAGGTTGACGGTGGTGCCGTTAAGGTCAAGAGAAGCCCCGTCGGCCGTTCCGAATTTTCTCAGGTCGATCAGCTTCGCCTCCAGGACTTCCGTGAAAAAGCGAACCATTTTTTCAAGATCTTTGCAGACGATATGAACATGATGAAATCGATATGACATAAGAAACCTCCGAATGAAATCTGACTGTTGGGCCTATTATGAAACTGGCAACCCCCCATTGCACCTGATATATATTTTTTATTCAGCGGGCAATCAACCCCAAACTGAAACTGAATTTGCCCGGAATTTGCGATCTGCCGCCGGATCTCCAATTTTTATTTTTTTTTGGAGTAGGCCAGCCTTGACCTTTTGCCGTTTAATGGTAAAAATTTGTTTTTGAATGCTTTATTCGAATTGAAACGACGGTAAAAAGGAGGCGGCATGCCCCAACCGAAACACGCTATGGAAATCTTTCAGCTGCTCGACAAGTCCAACTGCCGGGAGTGCGGCGAAAAAACATGCCTGGCATTTGCCGGAGCGGTTTTCCAGGGCAAACGCATAATAGCGGACTGCCCGAAGCTTGAGCGCGAAACCATTGAGCGCTTTTCCGGAGGGGACCACGATCAGAACAATGTTTTTCAGGAGGGGGCGGACTATCTGGAGGAGTTGAAAAAAGAGGTCGCCGGTGCAGATCTTGCCGAAGCCGCCGAAAAAGTGGGCGCAAAATTTTCAGGCGGCAAACTGACGCTCAAGGTGCTGGGTAAGGATTTCAGCGTCGATACCAGGGGAAATCTAGCCGCCGGCATCCATATCAATCCCTGGGTAGCGGTTCCTTTTCTCAGCTATGTTTTGTACGGCAAGGGGCTGCCGGTTTCGGGAAACTGGGTCTCGTTCCGGGAGCTGAAAGACGGCCCGGAGCGCTATGCGCTATTTCAGAAGCGCTGCGAACAAGCCATGAAGCGGGTGGCCGACACCTATACGGACCTTTTTGACGACTTGGTCCACATATTCAGCGGAAAGCAGGTGGAAAAGCAATTCAAATCGGATATATCCGTCGTGCTGCATCCGCTGCCCGCTGTTCCCATCATGATCTGTTACTGGCTGCCCGAAGACGGGCTGGAATCCAGTCTCAATGTTTTTTTTGACGAGACCGCAGACAAAAATCTTGATGTGGGCTCTGTTTTTTCGCTGGGGGTCGGACTGGCCCAAATGTTCGGCAAGCTCTCCTTGAGGCACGGGTTTCAGGAGGCTGCACCGACCTAGCAAGCCGCTTTCACATTTTGGAAGCATAAAAAAGCCCGCTGGTTATCCAGCGGGCTTTGTGCATTCATCAGAGACGTGGTTGACTAATCCCGTTTATAGCGGTAGGGGTAGCACTGAGAAAAAATAGGGTGCCCCGCCTTTTTCAGTTTCGCTTTGCCCACACCCAAATTGAGGTTTGTGAGATGAAGAAACTCGGACATTTTATAACTGCGCTGGTTTTGATCTGCTTAATCGCCATGCCTGTTCATGCTGCTCAAAAAGGCAACCGCAAAATTCAGTCCTTCACCAAGGCCAAAAGAATCCTGATGCGGGAAATCTACCGCGGCCATCAGCAAACCTTTTATTGCGGCTCTCAATATACACAGGGGAAATATGTGATCCACAATAATGGCTACGTTCCCAAAAGAAAATCGAAAAGGGCCCAGCGGCTGGAGTGGGAGCATATCGTTCATCTCGATTCATTCGGCTACAAATTTTCTGAATGGCGCGATGGGCACCCACGATGCCTGGATAGCCGGGGCAGGCCTTTTAAAGGACTGAATTGTGCTGAAAAGATGAATATCAAATTCAGGTTTTTGCAGTGTGATCTTTACAACCTGGTTCCGGCTATCGGAGAAATCAGTGCGTTAAGATCAAATTACAATTATGGGATGGTTCCGGGAGAAAAGGCCGGTTTCGGCAATTGTGATATTGAGATTGCACAAGATGCAGTCGAACCCCCTGCTGAAGTGAGGGGCGATATCGCCAGGATACATTTCTACATGGATTGGGCTTATCCCGCCTATGATCTCATCAATGCGGAAGAACGCAAGCT
>JBFFCW010000140.1:0-9143 GCA_041559695.1 Desulfobacterales bacterium | reverse complement strand
CGCATCGGCTTACCAACCCCGTCTGCTCAAACCGGATGTCGGGCGTGATACGCTGGCAGCCATAGAAGTGAATAAATTTGACCTTCCGGGGGTTTCGGTAGATGTCAATTTGCGGCGGCAGTATATTCATGAACGCATGGCCGCACATCTCATCGGCTATCTGAGCGAAATCAGCCCCACTGAGCTCAAAAGCGGCTCATACCCGGATTCCCGCAGCGGTGACCTCATCGGCAAGTTTGGCGTTGAAAAGGGTTACGAAAATCTCTTGAGGGGAAAACGGGGCGGGCGACAGGTTGAGGTCAACGCCAACGGCCTGGTTATGAGGATCTTAAAAACCGTTGAAGCCGAACCCGGGCACAATGTTTACTTGACGACCGATCAACGAGTGCAGCACCGTGCCGAAACGCTGCTGGAAGGTGTGGTCGGCGCGGCGGTCGCCATCGAACCGGCTACCGGTCAGATTTTGGCGCTGGCCAGCAGTCCCTCGTTTGACCAAAATTTTTTTGTTGGTGGTATCACGCATGAACAATGGGATTCACTGATTTCCAATCCATTCAGGCCGATGTCAAACCGTGCCATCCAGGGCGAATATCCGCCCGGGTCGACCTACAAAATAATCACGGCCCTCGCCGGGCTCGAAGAAGGGGTCATTGATGATCAGACCATATTGAACTGTCCCGGGCATTATCGATTCGGCAATCGGGTTTACCGCTGCTGGAAAAAGGGAGGGCATGGGAAAGTCGATATCATCAAGGCTGTGGAAGAATCTTGTGATGTATTTTTTTATCAGGTCGGCGATCGCCTCGGCGTGGATCGGTTAGCCTGGTACGCTAAAGCCTTCGGCCTGGGATCGCCGACAGGCATATTTTTGGATCAGGAAGCCCATGGGTTGATTCCCACAGCTGCCTGGAAAAAAAAGCGCACCGGCATACCCTGGCAGAAAGGCGAAACCCTGTCAGTTGCCATCGGCCAGGGGTTTAATCTGGCAACCCCTTTGCAGATGGCGGTTTTGGCTGCTGCGGTCGGCAATGGGGGCAATCGATATCAGCCGATGATTTTAGACCGCATTCAATCAGCGGACGGAGAGGTTCTACAAAAGAATGAACCCCGGCTGACGGGGAAACTGCCAATCTCTCCGGTCAACCTTGACCGCGTCAAACTGGGCCTGTGGAAGGTGGTCAACGGTGAGAACGGAACCGCCCGCGGCAGCCGTCTGGCGGATATCGATCTCAGCGGCAAGACCGGTACCTCTCAGGTGGTCAGCCGCAAAGAGGACGAAACGCTAGCGGAAGAAGATGTGCCGATCCATCTAAGAGCCCATGCATGGTTTGTGGCATATGCACCCTCTGAACAACCGACGATCGCGGTTGCGGTTGTGGTTGAACATGGGGAGCACGGCTCCGGGGCGGCCGCGCCGATTGCCAGAGAGATGATCAAGACCTACCTGCGCAAGCCGCCTGTCAGTGCTCGGGTGGCAACGCAAAACGATATGGGTACCACCAAAGATGGTGGTTAAGCCGTTTGCGACTGGCCTTATATTCGGTTTCAGGTGTCGGGTGTCAGTCTTTGGCTCCCGTGGGGCCTGCCTGGTGTCAGGTGTCAGGTTTCAGGTATCAGAAAACTGATGGCAAAATGCGAAATCTGATGACTCTAAACGTCTTCGGGTTCGTGATCCTGATACCTGAACGCTGACACCTTTGATTGACACCTGACACCTGCAAGAAGCGGGAGTGAAAAGACAGATGTTTGATCGGCGGTTGGTACAATATTTTGATTGGGGTTTAATGGGAGTGGCCATCTTAATTGGATGTATCGGTCTGATCACCTTATACAGCGCCGTGACGGCGGAGACTCCGACGCCCCAAAAGGTACTGTTCTATAAGCAATTGCTGTGGTTTTCCGTCGGGCTGGTTGCCATGGTGGTCACGTTTCTGTTCAATTATAAAATTTTGGATCGCTGGTCGCAGCCCATCTACTTTGCCTGCATTGCCTTATTGATTGTCGTTTTAATTTACGGCAAATATGTCGGCGGGTCGAGAAGGTGGCTGATCATCGGTCCGGTATCGTTTCAGCCGTCTGAGTTCGTTAAAATTGGCGTCATCCTCGCCTTGGCGCGCTACTACTCCAAAGATGCCAAAACCAGAGGATTTACCCTGCGTGAATTGGTCCGGCCCGTGATGATTATCCTGCTGCCGGTTCTTTTAATCGGTATGCAGCCGGATCTGGGGACGGCCGGGCTGGTGGTGTTGATCGCCGGTTCCATTACGGTTTTTGTTAAAATCGAAAGACGCTCTTTTGCCTATTTGTTTGCTTCCGGAGCGGTACTGGTCCCGCTGATATGGTTCTTCTTAAAAGAATATCAGAAAAAACGGATTCTTGTCTTTTTCAATCCAGACCGGGATCCGCTGGGAGCCGGATATCACATTATTCAGTCTAAAATTGCGATCGGTTCCGGAATGCTCAGCGGCAAAGGGTACTTAAAAGGCACCCAAAACGCACTTTCATTCTTACCCGAGGAGCACACCGATTTTATTTTTTCGGTTCTGGCAGAAGAATGGGGATTTCTCGGATCGATCACGCTGGTTCTTTTATTTCTGATCCTGATCATCTGGGGGTTGAACGTGGCGCATGGATGCCGGGAACCCTTCGGTACCATCGTGGCCGTCGGGATTACGGCGATGATTTTCTGGCAGGCGTTCATCAATATCGGTATGTCGATGGGGTTGCTGCCGGTGGTGGGTGTGCCGCTGCCATTTGTCAGCTACGGCGGATCTTCGGTATTAACCACAGCCATCAGTATTGGCCTGTTGCTCAATGTAAGCATGCGACGGTTTATGCTCGATTAGAAGTGGTTTCAAAACCCCATCTCGCAGCCGATAGCTGCGTTGCCCCGCAGGCGGGATTCGCATCTGATTTCTTTAGATTAAGGTGCAGCGCAGACCTCCGATAAATGCTCACATACTTACATGTATGCTGCGCTTTTTCATCGGCCTGCGCCTTGATGCATACATTAATGTGCTAAGATCAGATATGTAATCCCGCTTAGCGGGGCTCCCGAACGCAATCTGAGGTTTTGAAACCACTTCTTGGGAGATATCGGACACCAGACAATAAGAAATAGACGCGATGAACACAGAGGCGACAGGATCATAGCCTCGGGGGGGAATCTAAAAATATGAAAAAAGAAAAAAATATCGGTTCCATATCAACATTTTTAGGTGCCGATTCCCGCATCGAAGGAACGCTTGAGTTCCAGGGCACCATCCGGCTGGACGGGCGGGTGAAAGGCAATATTTTCAGCAACAGCGGCACCTTAATTGTCGGAGAAAAAGCGGTGATTCAGGCGGACATCCGGGTGGATTCGATCATCGTCATGGGGGAAGTCAGCGGCACGATCGATGCCCAAAAAAAGGTTGAAGTGTATCCTCCCGGTCGGGTAAATGGCGATATTGAGGCCGGGGTCATTTCCATAGAACCCGGAGGCGTTTTTACCGGTAATTGCAGCATGAAAACGAAAACAGTTCCGATAAAAAAACCGGCGGTTCCAGTCAAAAATCCTTCCGTTTCAGAGCTTCCCAAAGACCAATAAAATTTTCAAAAAATCCTTTGACAACGGGTTGGTGCGGATGGTATAGACCGCCCGAGCCAAACCACCCTTGTACCCATTTTTAAACTATTTAGGCCAGTTGCGCAAAAATTCTTCGACGGAGGGTTTCTTGATGAAGGTTTTTGGTAGGTACGGTAAGTTTCCTGTTATCGCCCTGGTAATCCTGATCGGCATGCTGTCGCTGGCCGCTTCTCCGGCCCTGGGTTCATCGGGAGAATCGAAAAGTAGCGGTGGTGTTACCGTTATGCCCGATTGGACCGTCGGCATTCAAATTATCAATTTTCTCATCATCCTCTGGATTCTAAACCTAATCCTATATCGACCCATTCGCAACATTCTGCGTCAAAGAAAAGAAAAAATTGACGGGCTTGAGACGAGCATTGAAACCTACAATGAAGATGCCCTGGAAAAAGATACGGCCTTTGCAAAGGGTATCAAAGAAGCTCGGGCCAAAGGTTTGAATGAAAAAGAAGCGCTGCTGCAAGCCGCTGTCGAAGAAGAAAAAGAGATCATCGCCAAGGTGAACGAAAAGGCCCAGGCGGAATTGGCGGATATCCGTGAAAAGATTTCCCGGGAAGCAGAAACCGCCAAGGACGCGTTGCAAGCAAAAGTGGATGAATTTTCCAGTGACATCTGCCAAAAAATATTAGGGAGGACGGTATAATGGGAATTCCCGGTTTTGGGCGGTGGCCCGACCATCAAAGAGCCCGGGTGATTGTCCTCGGTGTTCTGTTTGTGCTTTTATTATTGTCCATGGGAGTGGTAAACGCCCTGGGGGCATCCGGCGGAGAAGGCGGAGCAAAGGGCTGGGTTGCGACGGATACCTGGCGGGTAATGAATTTTGTCGTTTTGCTGGTTGCCCTTGTATTTATACTGCGCAAACCCATTTCCCAGGCCCTGAGCTCGCGCATCAAAAATATCCGGGAACAGCTGGAGAGCCTGGAGGCCCAGAAAGCCGAAGCCGAAAAACAGCTGGCGCAATACAACGAGAAATTATCCCAGCTTGAGAACGAGGCCGAAAAGATTGTCGAAGGCTATATCAAGCAGGGCAACGAAGCCAAAGCGAAAATTTTAAAAGAAGCGGAGGCGACGGCAGAAAAACTTCAGGTTCAGGCGCGACGCAACATCGAGCACGAGTTTGGTAAAGCCCGGCAGGAGTTGCAGCGTGAGGTTGTCGAAAAATCACTGGCAAAAGCAGAAGAAACGCTAAAAAAGGCGATCACGGCCCAGGATCAGGATAACCTCGTTGACGAATATTTAGACAAGGTGGTGGTATAATGAAAAATTTAGCGGTCGCCCGGCGCTATGCCAAGGCACTTTTGCTGATCGGCAAAGAAGACGGTCAAACCGATTCCTATCGAGAGGAGCTCAGCGGATTTGCCGATTTGATGGAGCGGGAGGATGCGCTGAATCAGGCGGTTACAAACCCCCTGTATGAGAGCTCGGGCCGCAGAAACGTTCTGCAGGCGGTCATTGATAATTTGGATATTTCCAAGACGATGAAATCATTTCTTTTATTGCTTTTTGATAAGGGAAGAATCGGGTTTCTCGGCAGTATCGACCAATTCTACCAGAAGCTGGCCGACGAACTTAAGGGTGTAGCCCGGGCCAGCCTGGTATCGGCGACTGCGCTTTCAGAAGATACGGTGGAAAAAATCCGGGACGCTTTGTCCAATAAAACCAACAAAGAGATTATTTTGGAGGTTGAACAGGATCCTGAACTGATCGGCGGAATCGTGACCCAGATCGGGGATCTTGTCTGGGATGGCAGCATCAAGACGCAATTATCAAATATGAGAGAAACTTTAAAACGGGGTGAGGGTGTATAATGGAATTAAAAGCTGAAGAAATAAGTCAGATTATCAAAGAGCAGATTGCCGATTACGACAAAAAAGTTGAGCTCAGCGAGACCGGCGTGGTTCTATCGGTCGGTGATGGCATCGCCAGAATCTACGGGCTCGAAAACGTCATGGCGCTCGAGCTGGTGGAATTTCCCGGCGCTATCCTGGGGCTGGTTCTCAATCTTGAAGAGGACAATGTGGGTGTTGCCATCATGGGGGAAGACGTCCATATTAAAGAGGGCGACATCGTCAAGCGCACCGGGCGTATTGCCCAGGTGCCGGTTGGCGAAGCGGTCCTTGGCCGGGTGGTATCCGCAGTGGGAGAACCGCTGGACGGCAAAGGCCCGATTGATGCCAAAGAGTATAGCCGGGTGGAAGTCGTTGCCCCGGGTGTTATTGCCAGAAAAAGTGTTCATGAACCCTGTTATACCGGCCTTAAAGCAGTTGATGCCATGACGCCGGTCGGAAGGGGTCAGCGGGAACTCATTATCGGTGACCGTCAGATCGGCAAAACCGCCTGTGCCATTGACGCGATTCTGGCGCAAAAGGATACGGATGTTTTCTGCATCTACGTGGCCTGCGGGCAGAAAAAATCCACCGTGGCCCAGGTGCATGCGGTGCTTGAAAAACACGGTGCCATGGAATACACCACCATCGTAGCGGCTTGTGCCAGTGACCCGGCCACGCTGCAGTATATCGCTCCTTACGCAGGCTGTGCCATGGGCGAATACTTCCGCGACCGCAAGCAGCATGCGCTGATTATTTACGATGACCTTTCCAAACAGGCCGCCGCCTATCGTCAGGTGTCATTGCTCCTGCGGCGTCCCCCCGGGCGCGAAGCGTATCCGGGCGACATTTTCTACAATCATTCCCGTCTGCTTGAGCGGGCCGCCAAGCTCAATGATGAACTGGGGGCCGGTTCCCTGACCGCCCTGCCGATCATCGAAACCCAGGCCGGTGACGTCTCCGCTTATATCCCGACCAACGTTATTTCGATTACCGACGGCCAGATTTATCTGGAACCGGCACTGTTTTTCGCCGGTGTGCGACCGGCCATCAATGTTGGCCTTTCCGTTTCGCGGGTCGGCGGGTCCGCACAGGTCAAGGCCATGAAGCAGGTCGCCGGCACCCTGCGGCTGGATCTGGCGCAGTATCGCGAACTCGAAGCATTTGCGGCTTTCGGCAGCGATCTGGACAAAGCCACCCAGCGGCAGCTCACCCGGGGCGCCCGGCTGGTTGAAATCCTAAAGCAGCCCCAATTTGAACCCCTGTCATTGGAAAAACAGGTGACCATACTTTATGCCGGCACCAGGGGTTTTCTCGATAAATATCCCATCGATGTTCTGGCCAAATATGAAGCCGGTCTGTATTCGTTTATTGAAGACCGGTATCCCGCCATCTTTTCGGGGCTTGCCGAAACACAAGAGATTAGCGACGATCTCGACAAGCAGATGAGCGAGGCATTGGAAGCCTACGACGAAGAGTTTAAAGACACAATAAAATAGTTATTTGTTATCCGTTATTTATTAATCGCTCTCAATTGACTTTGAATAATGAATAACTTTAATTTAAAGGCTGATAGGTATGGCGACTTTAAAAGACATCCAGTTAAAAATAGCTGCGGTAAAAAAGACCCAACAGATCACCAAAGCCATGAACATGGTGGCTGCTTCGCGGCTGCGGGGGGCTCAGTCCAGCATGGAAGCGTTTCGTCCCTATGCCGGCAAGTTTTCCGAGGTGCTGGGTAGCCTGGCACAGAGAGCCGGAGAAGAGTCCAATCCCCTGCTGGTGCCCAAAGAAGAAGTCAAAAAGGTGCATGTGGTTCTGTGCACTTCCGACCGGGGGCTTTGCGGCGGATTCAATACGAATTTAATTGATATGGCCGATGCCTTTGTGAAGGAAAAGACCGGCGACGGCATTGAATTTTCTTTTACCAATTTTGGTAAAAAGGGCCGGGACTGGTGCCGTAAAGAAGAATTACAGATCGAAACCGAGTATTTGGGTGTTGTCGGCGGTAGTTTTGGTTTTAATATCGCTTCGGCGGCCGGAAAAACCCTGGTGGATGCCTTTTTAGAGGGCACTTACGATGAAGTCCATTTGGTTTACGCCCAATTTGCCAGTATGGCCAAGCAGCTTCCGACTTTGCAGCAACTGCTTCCGATTCCACCGATTGTAGCCGAAGAACACGAAGATGCTGAAGAAGCCGGCAGCTATATGCCGGAGCATATCTGTGAGCCTTCAACCGATTCCCTTCTCGGTGATATGTTGCCCAGAAATGTTTATGTTCAGATTTACAGCGCTTTACTGGAAACATCGACCAGCGAGCATGCCGCCCGAATGATGGCGATGGACAATGCCACCAGTGCCTGCCGAGACATGATTGAAAATCTGACGCTGGTATATAACAAAGCCCGGCAGGCAGCGATTACGGCGGAGTTAATGGATATTGTCGGTGGTGCTGAAGCGCTTAAAGGTTAGTGTTGATTGGGACTTTGTCCCAATTGGAATGGTGGAATAATGGATGAGTGGAATGTTGGGTTGGAGGACTTTGATCAAATAAAATCAGATGCTCTCCTTTTTGAACCCATTATTGCAATATTCCAAGATTCCAGCATTCCATACCACCGCTTAGCATTCGGTGGCCTAATAAAAGGATATAATATTTTCGCCCTAGGCGTGTAACAAAGAATACAGACGGAGGTTTTTCGATGGGAGAGAACATTGGTAAGATTATACAGGTATTGGGACCTGTTGTTGACGTTGAATTTGAGCAGGGGAAACTACCGACGATTTATTCGGCGCTGACCATCAGCAATCCCGCCATCAGTGACGAAGCCGATAATCTTGTGGTAGAGGTTGCCCAGCATCTCGGCGATAATGTGGTTCGGACCATCGCCATGGACGTTACCGACGGCCTGGTCCGGGGGATGCCGGTTAAAGACACCGAAAAACCCATCATGATGCCGGTCGGCGAGGCCGGTCTGGGACGGGTTCTCAATGTGGTGGGTCGACCCGTTGACGGTTTAGGACCGGTAAGCCAGGAAAAAATGCTACCGATCCACCGTGAAGCGCCGAAATTTACCGAACAGGATACCACTGTGCGGGTTTTGGAGACCGGGGTTAAGGTTATTGACCTTCTGGTTCCGTTTCCACGGGGGGGTAAAATGGGCATGTTCGGCGGCGCTGGTGTCGGCAAAACCGTTATCATGATGGAAATGGTGCATAATATCGCCATGCAGCATGGCGGCATTTCGGTTTTTGCCGGCGTGGGTGAGCGTACCCGTGAGGGCAACGATCTGTATCACGAGATGAAAGACTCCGGGGTTTTGCCCAAAGCCGCGCTGATCTACGGGCAGATGACGGAACCACCCGGCGCCAGGGCGCGTGTTGCGCTTTCAGCACTGACGGCCGCTGAATATTTCAGGGATGAAGAAGGCCAGGACGTGCTGATTTTTATCGATAATATTTTCCGCTTTACCCAGGCGGGTTCGGAGGTTTCCGCCCTTCTGGGACGCATGCCTTCCGCAGTCGGATATCAACCGACGCTGGCAGTTGACCTGGGTGAGTTGCAGGAGCGCATCACCTCAACCGATAAGGGATCCATCACCGCCGTGCAGTGTGTATATGTGCCGGCAGACGATTTAACCGACCCGGCGCCGGCAACCACGTTTGCGCATCTGGACGGAACGGTTGTT
>JBFFCW010000139.1:0-9144 GCA_041559695.1 Desulfobacterales bacterium | reverse complement strand
CCCCAACCTGCTGCAGGTGGTCACCCTCAAAAAATACGGGATAACCAATATTGAACAGATCAAAGGCAAAAAGATCAGCTCCGGCAGCCCGGGCAGCGGCACCAACTTCATGGCCGAGGCCGTGTTTGAGGCCCTGGGCATACCGAAAGATTCATACAAAGACAGCCGCCTGTCTTTTACCGAAAGTGCCAATGCATTGAGAGACGGCACCATCGAAGTGGGGGTGTGGTCTGTGGGACCCGGCACCAGCTCGATTCTGGATCTGGCCACCACCCATGATATTCACATCATTAATTTCACACCCGAACAGCAAAATAGAATTCTGGCGACCCGAAAAGAATATTCAGCGGTGGATCTGGCCGGCGGTGTTTACCGCGGGGTGGACAACGCCGTACCAACCATCGGTGTGTGGAACGTGATGATCTGCCAGACGGGTCTGAGCACAGACCTGGTTTACAAGCTGGTGAAGGCCCTGTATGAGCACCAGGACTATCTGCTCAAGATTCACCCGTCGGCCTCGTATACGACACCTGAAAATGCGGTCAAGTACTCACCGATTCCTTTGCATCCGGGCACGATCAAATATCTGAAGGAAAAGGGTGTCGCCGTGCCGGCCAAGCTGATGCCGTAAATGAACGCATTGACCGGAAAAAGCCGGCTGACGCTGATAATGGCAGCCGGCCTGGTCGCCGCTCTTTTATTTCTTGGCTGGTGTTTGCCCGGGGGGCTGGAATTAACCGTTACACCCGTAAAGGGCGGACTGCCGCTGCTGGCGGTGCCCCTGCAGCCCGGTGAGCGCTTTACCCTGCATTATTTTCATTCGGTCGAAAATGCCCCGATCTGGGAAGAACACAGCCTGGACACCGCAGGCCGTATTTACATTGAAGAAGAGCGCTATTTGAAATTCGGCGCCGGCATGGGCCACATGCCCGGTGTGGGCCGCATGGTACGACGGGGCAAGTATGAGGTTATCGAAGATATGCACATGCCCACCGGTGATTTTGTGCTGCGAGTGGGCAGCCCCGGCATTGATCATACCGTTATCTGGCGCGGTCGCCGCACAAACCTGTCGGCGATGGCCCCGCATGCAGCGGTGCAGTTTTCCGCCCGGCCGGTGAGTTTATTGCATAACCTGTGGCGCCGGATATGGCCACACCCTGCAACACCTCAGTAGCTGGACAAGATTTAATTTCACCGCAGAGGCACAGAGATGCAGAGATTAAAATTTTTTTCATTTGTCGCTGAGACGCCGACAAATGAAAATCCTCAGCCGCTTCGCGGCAGCATTCTTGTTCTAAATATAAAGGCTGGCAATATTAACGGTAATATGTTTTTTACTGTCGAATGCCTTTATTAATTGAATCTGCCCGCAGGGCTTGGATTTATTTTTTTTCGTCCTCTCAACGAAAAGAAATAAGAAAAATACCTTCTGCGCTCTCTGCGCCTCTGCGGTGAAAAAATCAGATGGAAACAGTTCTTTTGGGACACCATAATGACCGAAATTAAACCAACGGAAACAAAAACCCCAGTCGCCCGGGTCATCGCTTGGAGCCTGACGGTCATCGGCGTGGTCCTTAGCCTTTTTCAGCTGTATACCGCCGGTATGGTGGCCATGACCGCCATGCGCCACCGGTCTGTTTTTTTAACCTGCATTCTGGCGATGACCTTTTTGATCAAGCCCCTGTATAAAGGCGCCCGCAAAGACCGCTTCAATGCTGCCCTTGTGGTGGATCTGATTTTAATTGCCATGGCGGTTTTTATCGGGCTGTACATTTTTATCGATCTGCAGGGCATCTTCGAGCGCCAGGGGGACTGGAGTCCGTGGGATTTTCGGGTGGGCGTTGCGCTGGTGCTGCTGGTGCTGGAGGCCACCCGCCGGGTGATCGGTTTGAATTTAACGATCATTGCCATTATGGCGCTGCTTTTTGGCTATTTCGGCCCCTGGATGCCGGAGCTGATCGTTCACAAGGGGTACAGTGTCGAGCGCATCGCCACCACTCTTTCACTGACCACCGAGGGCATCTTCGGCCTGCCCCTGGGGGTGGCATCCACCTTTGTTTTCATATTCATCCTGTTCGGTGCCTTTCTGGATAAAACCGGGGCGGGTAAATTTTTTATCGACCTTTCTTATTCCATTACCGGGCGCTTTTCCGGCGGCCCCGCCAAGACAGCAGTGGTGGCCAGCGGGTTTATGGGCTCGGTGGCCGGCAGTGCGGTGGCCAACGTGGTGGCCACCGGCTCCTTTACGATCCCCATGATGAAAAAAATCGGTTACCGCAAGCATGTGGCCGCGGCGGTGGAAGCCGCCGCTTCGACCGGGGGCCAGCTAATGCCGCCCATTATGGGTGCCGGCGCTTTTCTGATGGCTGAATTTACCCAGACGCCCTATCTTGAAATCATTAAAATCGCATTCATTCCGGCGGTACTTTATTTTTTTTCGGTCATTTTGTTTGTGCATTTTGAGGCCCAGAAACAGGGTATCTGGGGACTGCCAAAGGACCAGTTGCCGAACATCGTTGAAACCCTTAAAATCGGGATTCACTTCATTATCCCGGTGGCCATACTCATTACCGTGCTGGTCATGAACTACAGCCCGATGATGGCCGGATTTATTGCCATTTTAGCAGTATACTGCACCGCCTTGATTCGTAAAGGCTCCCGGATTTCTTTTGCCACCCTGATCAAGACCCTGGAACAGGGGGCCCGCAACGCCATCGTTGTAGCGGTGGCCTGCGCGGCCGCCGGCATCATCGTGGGGATTGTGAACTTAACCGGCACCGGGCTGCGCTTTTCTTCTCTGGTGGTTTCGCTATCCCAGGGTATTCCGCTGCTCGCCCTGTTGCTGGTCGCATTGACCTCTCTTTTTCTGGGAATGGGCTTGCCGGTGACGGCCTCTTATATCGTTTTGATCATTCTGGCCGGACCCGGGCTCATGGATTTAGGGATACCGCTGCTCACCGCCCATATGGTGGTTTTCTGGTATAGCCAGGACGCCAATGTCACGCCCCCGGTGGCCCTGGAATCCTTTGCCGCCTCCGGAATTGCCGGTTCAAGCCCGATGAAAACTGCGTTTACCTCCTGGAAACTGGCCAAGGGCCTGTATATCATTCCCATTATAATGGTCTACCATCCGCTGCTGTTAAACGGGCCCACCCCTGAGATCATCAAAACGGTTATTTTTTCGATTTTTTCGATCATCGCCTTTGTGGCCTGTATGGAACGTTATTTTCTTACCCACCTGACCTGGCCGGAAACGATTTTGCAGGGCGCCAGCGCCCTGTTGCTCATCTGGGCCAACCCGGCTTTTAACTATATCGGTCTGGTCATATTCATTGTCCTGGTTGTTTATCAAATTATCCGCAAGAAAAAGCACCCCGGACCGCAACCGCTGCCATCCAAACCATCTTCAACCTAGAAGTTATTTTACAAATGCATCTAATCCACTTGATGTAAGCAGTCGTCATTCGATTGAGCCCGTTTCCCGTTTTCCCGTTTGCCCGTAAAATGAATAAAATCCTATATTTTCCTTTCTCAACGGGCTCAACGGGCCAACCCATAACAGTGATGTAAGATTTTGTTCAGTAAATTTGACGCCCTGTCTACAAAACTAGACGCTTTTCTGACACCCGGTTATGGCTGCCGGTTAATTTTTATCCTAACCTATTGAAAATAATTCACTTAATTTTAACCGCCAGTTTCTGGAATACTTCTTGCTTTACATCAACAGTTACCTAAAGTTTATGAAATGAATGGGCAGATTTATAATTTAATTACTTATTTTCAGCCACTTACCGCTCTTGAGATCCAGTCTTAACAAGTCTTAGCGCATGGAAAATAGACAGACATCTATCCAACGAAAATTTTGCAAAGGGAGATATGATGAAGAAAACTCTTACCTTACTGTTTGCCGGTATGATGCTTTTATACGCGCTCAGCTGCCTGGCCGCGGAACCCCTCGAGGTTGTCTTACCGGGTCACAAGGCCAAACTGACGCATCAAATGATCAATGAAACCAGCCTGTTGGTATCTGTTAAAGATGCACAGAATAATCCCATTAAAGGGTTGAAGTCCGAAGATTTCATCGTCAAAAGCGGAAACAGAGAAGCCAGAATCAAATCAGTTGAATCTCTGGAAAGCAGCGAATTTGTCCCGCTCAACATTGTGCTGGTGGTGGACAATTCATATTCCATGAAGCAACGCCATGCCATCAAACCGCTCCTGGCGGCGTTGGACACATTTTTTGACAGCCTGCGCCCCATCGATAACGTGACGGTGGTGGCATTTAGTAATAAAACGGGGCTGAAAGTGAAAGCCTATAATCTGCACGCCAAATCCCATCGCTCAAAATTTTTGCCGGAACTGAAAGCATTTTTGAACGATGCATTTGACGAGGGACTGACCAGCAAAACATATCTTTATGAGGCCATGGTGGCTGGACTCAGCATCATCCGCGAGATGCCCGAATCGGACAATAAATTTCTGGTGGTTTTTTCCGATGGCGAGGATCTAAACAGCGATTTTGAAAGTTATGTGGTCGAGTCCGAAGCGCATGGAATCGAAAATTTCGAGGCCTTTGTCGTCGATTACATGCCTGGAAAAAAAATGGATAAGTTTCTTAAATCCTTTGCGGAGGCCCACAATGGTAAAATCTGGAAAGCACAATCCGCCTCGGAGCTGCTGCCCATTTTCCAGTCATTTTCCACCACCCTGCTCTATCGCTATGTGGTCAATTACAAATTTCTGGAACCGCCCAGCGGCACATTAGGCCTGGAACCGACAGCGCTAAATTTTGACATGTTGACCCTGTTGGACGGCACCCCGGTAATTAACCATGTGTTTTTTGAAACCGGCCAAAGCGAAATTTCCGACCCCTATGTGCTATTACAAAACCGGGCGCACACCGCAGCCTTCAATGAGAACGTGTTGACCAATTCGCTGGACCGTTACAAAAATGTATTGAACATCGTCGGCCGGCAGTTAACCGAATTTCCGGAAGCCCAAATCCGCATTGTCGGCTGCAACTCGGATATTGGCGTTGAAAAGGGAAATCTTGACCTCTCCAAAGCCCGCGCCGAGACCGTAAAAAATTATCTGTCCTCGATCTGGGGCATTGACGGCGCGCGCATGAAAGTCGAAGCCCGTAATTTGCCGGCCCAACCCGCACCGGCAAAAATGCTGGGAAGTCGCCCGGAAAATCAACGCGTTGAAATCATTTATGACTCCAGCGACATGCAGGCAATGGCCGCCAATCAGTTTATCGCTGAAAGCAGCGACTTAGCCGAAATAAAGATTCTTCCCCAGATTATGGCCGAATACGGGGTGGCCGATTGGGAGTTGAGCATCCAGGGGGATAATCAGACGATCAAGACCTTAACGGGAACCAAAACGCTCGAGCCGGTGCTGGCCCTTTCTCTGGATGATATCGGCCGGGATAAACTGGCAGCCTGCAGCAACCTGCAGGCGCGCATCAAGGTGACCGACACCAATCAAGACACCTATGAGGCCGCCACGATCATGTGCCCGGTTACGGTGTCCAGAAAACAATTGATCCATGAACTGGTCGGCCCCCCCAAAGGTACCGTAGCCATTCAACCCGACAAGCTCACCATAGAAGAAGTGACAACCATCGACAGCTCCCCCCTGTTAAACTATGTCTTTTTTGAAACGGGTAAAAGTGACATCCTCTCCCGCTATACGACCTTTTCCGGTCAGGCCGAAACTCAATCATTTAGTGAAGGCAAATTAAAAGGCGCAATGGAAAAGTATGCGCATACCCTCAACATCATCGGCCGCCGCCTGCGAGATAATCCCCACGCGCGCATTAAAATTGTCGGCTGCAACTCCAACCGCGGCGAAGAACAAAACCGCAAAGACCTTTCACGCAGTCGCGCCGAGGAAGTCAAGGCCTATTTAAAGTACATCTGGGGCATCGAAGCATCCAGAATGGAGCTGGAAGCTCGCAATCAACCCGCGGTTGCCAGCACTGGCAGTGTCGCTGAAGGCCGCGCTGAAAATCAGCGGGTGGAAATCTACTCTGAATCTCCGGCGATTCTTGACACCATCAAAAGCACCTACGTAACAGAGATCAGCAACACCGAAGAAGTTAAAGTCATGCCGCAAATCCAGACCGGCTACGAACTGGCGCGCTGGACTGTTGCGCTGATTGGCGACGGCACGCTCATCGATTCTGCTGCCGGACAGGGCGATTTGATGCCGGCGTATCAGTTTAATCTCAAAGAACTCGGTTTGGGTAAAATCGGTGGATATGAAAATATCGGAGCCAATATTGAAGTCGAAGACAAAAAAGGCCGGACGTATAAAACCCATGCCAGCACCAGCGTGCGTTTTATCAAGCGCGAAGAGCGCGTTGCCAAGAAAGAGGGCTATAAGGTCATGGAAAAATATGCCCTGATTCTGTTTGATTTTAACCGCGCCGATATCAAAGATCGCAACCGGGCCGTGCTGGATCGGATTGTGGCCCGCATTAAGGAGGTTCCTTCCGCCAAGGTCAGTATTGTCGGCCATACCGATACCATCGGCAAAGAAGCCTATAACATAGACCTTTCCACGCGTCGGGCCAAAGCCGCATTTGAAATGATCGTTGCCGCTGGCGGTTTTAACAGCGGTAATATTTCCTATGAAGGTGCCGGACCCCATAACCCGCTGTTTGACAATGAGCTGCCGGAAGGCCGAGCGCTAAATCGCACGGTAACGGTGACCCTGGAATATGAACGGCAGGAATAAAATATCGGGTGCACCCGCAGGACAGTTCAATTTAAGGTGCAACCAGCAAAGCGGCCAACTGATTTAAAGCCTCTCTTTGAAGAAACGCCCGATCCGAACGGTGATGAGTTTGGAATGGGCGTTTCCTTTTAATGCGCCGCAAACGTGGAAACTAGTCTTCGAAATGAAAACGCCCCAGATAATCTTCAAGCCCCTGCTTCGCTTCGTTTGACAGTTCGGGGCAGTCCGGGGCGGCTTTTACACCTTCCGCCAGGCGGGTGGCAAAGACCAGGCAGGTGGGTTCGTTGCATTTTCGGCAGTTGGTTCTGGGCAGCCACCTGAGGATCTCAAGGATGCCGGGTCGCGGCAATCCTTCAAAGCGAGGCTCAATTTCGTGGCGCTTTTCCCAGGCCGTGTTGATCTCTGCCATCAGCCAGCGCAAGATCTTTTCCGCTTCATCTTTATCCTTAAGGGCGTTAATGGCAATCTTGCGCGGATGCAGTGCAATCAAGCGTCCCCGGGATTTAAGAATTAAGGCCGGCGGATCTTTTAAATAGTCAAATCCGCCTAGAAGGGAATTGAGGTAAGGCAATACATCGGAGATATCCTGCTCCAGGTGCGCAATGCAGTGCAGCGACTCGAATTCCGGATTCTGCTCCGGCCTGAAAATTTCAATTTTATATCCCTTTAGCAGCATTGCCGGCTTTCCCTCAACCCCTCTTTTATTTTTAGAACGGTCCTGCTACGGGTAAATAACAAAGGCACATGGATAGGTCAAATGCTTCTCAAATCAGCACGGTCTTCATCATGTCAAAAACCTTGACCATGGCAAAGATGCTGTGATATTAAGCAGTTAATACCAGAAAAATGCGGAACTTTATCTAGGGATTGTCATGAACCCAAAAAACTCAGCCCCGTCTTACAGATAGAAAGGCGGGGTTCTGTGTTAAAGGTGCTTATGAAGCCGCTCTCCTTACAGACGGTGTTTAAGCTTCTGGGGACCCAGAACATACCGGGTTCCCCAAAAGAACTGGAGATTCTGTGTATTCGCATATCGGAACTGGTCGAACTCAATAGTGAGGCGTGGATTCGTGAAAACAGGCAGAAGCTAATCGACGAATGGTACTATATTGTGCGTCAGGGAATCATTCTCTAATCAGGTGATCAAGGAGGTGTCAGATGCTTAAACAAATTCTCTTTATTGGTTTGCTGTGCATATCAATTGAAACAGCAGGTTTCGCCGGAAACACCTTTGAAACTGAAGTGGTTAAAACCGCCGGAGGCAAACTGGAAATCACATTCATCGGCCACGGTACTCTGATGTTTACCTTTGGCGGTAAAATCATCCATGTTGATCCATTTTCACGCCTGGCAGATTATTCAAAACTGCCGCAGGCCGGCTTGATTCTTTTAACGCATGAACATCGTGACCATCTTGACATAAAAGCGCTGGACAGGTTGCGAACAGACAAAACGAAAATCATTCTAACGGAAAATTGCGCACAACAGGTTAACGGCGGAATCATTATGCAAAATGGTGACGTCAGGACAGTTGATGGGCTTAAAATAGAGGCCGTGCCGGCTTACAATCTCGTGCATATGCGCAGCGAGGGGGTTCCTTACCATCCGAAAGGCAATGGAAACGGTTATGTGATCACCTTTGGTAATAAAAGAGTCTATGTCGCGGGTGATACCGAGAACACACCTGAAATGCGGCAACTTAAAGATATTGACTGCGCGTTTTTACCGATGAACCTGCCTTATACCATGACGCCTGAAATGGTGGCCGACGCCGCCAAAACATTCAAGCCCGCTGTCCTTTATCCGTATCATTACGGCAAGACGGATCCCTCAAAGTTGGTTGAATTGATGAAAGATACACCGCAAGTCGAAATCCGCATCCGCAAGATGGAGTAGGCAAGCGGATCAACCCCCGAATTGATCATAATAAAATGAGAGACAGAGGTAGGATAACGGTTTGGCAGATATCCTTGATTTTCAGCGGGGAATAGATAACTTTGATAATACCCGGCGAAATGTGGTTTATTGATGATCTTTTGAGGCGACCTGAAAAATATTCGAGAGGAGATGGAAATGAGCAAACTGTTCGAACCGGGTGAAATTAACGGTATGAAGCTAAAAAATCGCTTTGTGCGTTCGGCAACCTGGGAAAGAATGGCGGCCGATGACGGATCTTGCACGCCTTAACTCATCAGTCTGATGGCAGAGCTCGCCAGAGGAGGTGTGGGTTTGATCATCAGCAGTCATTCGTATGTGCAAAAAATCGGGCAGGTCAGCCCCGGACAGATCGGAATCCATAGCGACGATATGATTCCGGGGCTAAAAAAGATGACCGTTGCGGTCCACGACCAGCGCGGCAAAATCGTCTGCCAGCTGGCACATGGCGGGTTTTTTGCCAAT
>JBFFCW010000138.1:0-9151 GCA_041559695.1 Desulfobacterales bacterium | reverse complement strand
AGGATGCGGTTACCGGCTCTCCAACCCGATTACCATATGAAATCCTTGAAAAGCTGGCCTCGCGAATTACTTCAGCGGTTCCCGGCGTGGTCAGTGTTACTTACAACATCAGTTCAAAGCCGCCCTCAACCATAGAGGCCGTATAGCTGGGGGATTAAAGGGAAATACCTGCGGAACGGAAAGAGGAGAAAAAATTCCACCTTTCATCATTAAGAATAGGGATGATTAATTTTTTCCTGTCATTTATAATCGATTTTCGAGGTGTAGCGCGGGTCTTCGTGCACTTCCCAATAGCGGTTTTGTAATTTGCGGGTAACCGGACCGGGAGCGCCCGTGCCGATTGCTTGCCCATCGATTTTGCTAATCGGTATGAGGCCACCGGCGGTAGTCGTGATAAACACTTCATCCGCAGCAAGCGCTTCATCAGCGGCAAGGTTGCGCTGCACGACCTCATAACCGCACTCCGGCGCCAACTCGATCGTCGTTCTGCGCGTCATGCCTTCAAGCACGCCCTGTCCGGGTGTCGTCAGCGTGCTGCCGTTTACCGCAAAAATATTGAAACCCGGCCCCTCGATCAGGTTGCCGTATGCATCGACGACAACGACCGTTTCGCCGCCGCGGTCATAAGCTTCGAACAGGCCCATAACCAGGTCGAGCCAGTGATAGTTTTTCACGGTGGGGTCAACCGATTCAGGCGGTATACGCTGCCGGTGGCTGACGATGAGGTGCAGCCCCTCTTTTTGTTTTTCAAAGGTTGCGATCCAGATAAACGGTATCGCAAAGGCGAAAAATTGATTGGTACAGGTGCGCGGGTCACGCGAGCCCGGTTGGGGTAGGCCCCGGGTACAAATCATTTCGACATAGGCGTCTCGCAGCCCGCTGGCCCGCACGCAGTCAATCAGGATAGCGCGCAGCTCGCTGCGGCTGTGCGGAATCGACATGCGCAGTTTTTCCATGCTCGCAAAGAAACGTTCGATATGGTCATCGAGCCGAAAAAACTTTCCCTTTAACACACCCGCGACATCATAGGTGGCATCCGAATGAAGGAAGCCCCAGTCAAGCAGCGAGATTTTGGCCTCCG
This sequence comes from Desulfobacterales bacterium, assembly GCA_041559695.1. Classification (GTDB taxonomy): domain Bacteria; phylum Desulfobacterota; class Desulfobacteria; order Desulfobacterales; family JAHEIW01; genus JAHEIW01. Next base: position 8,070 of record JBFFCW010000138.1, on the reverse strand, counting down.
CGATGGGCACCAGTTGGCCATCAACATGAGCAGCACCTTTTGAAAAGTCAGTCATGCTTTTATCTCTTCGTGTTTTTTAACGGTTTAATTGCTCTCATCTTTCAGCGACGAATCTTGAGCTATCGCCGCAAAGGCCCCTTGACCCTGTGTCTGTTGTCTTAATACGCTAGTACGATAACTTCTTCCACCTCACCTTCAGGGGTTTTGATAAAGAATTGATATTCCAAAATGGAGATGTCCGCAAGAAGTTCGTAAATGCCAAAATAGCCTAAAGCGTCGATCGGAATTCCGTTTATTGAGATAATTTCATCTCCTACAATGAGTCCGCCTTCCCACGCAAAGCTACCTTCATTCACATAAACAATATCACTGGCGTCGAATATATTAATCTGAAAACCCATCCGCTGCAAGCCGCTTTCTATGATGTGGCTTCTGTCGTTGTACGGGTGAAGATTGACCACCTTTTCAGAAAATTTGAAAATAGTTAAATATTCCCTAAAGAAAGTGCCTCCAATAGCCGGCCAGGAGCCTACTTGCATAATTATCTCTGCGGGACATGCTAAACCTAAACAATAGTTGTTTAACGCCATGTATTCGACGATCTCTGAACCGTTCAATTTGAAGACGATAGATTCGAAAAGCACCTCCGGTTCCTGGATCAGAGAATCATGCATCGAAGAAGTTATTCTCGTGAAGGCAGCGCCTGTATCAAGGAGATTATCACCCTGGGATACACCCTCTATCGAAACATGAGTAAATGGCCGCTTAGATTCATAACTGAAGGGTATCGACACCGAGTTTGCAACGGTCGCTGAAACATTTTCAATAATATCGTAAAAGTAGATCAATTTGTTCTTGTAATCAAAAGTGACATCAAATTTCTTTAAAAGGTTCATTCCGATGATTCCGTTAAAATACCCCTCCTTACTCTGGGTGAAGGCAGAATCAGAGGAATGAGCCGCGAAGTTTTTAAAACATATATCGTTTTCGAGGCAAAGACTCGAGATGCCCACCTCCCCACCGGCGTTTCCGAATATTTCAGCCGGGACGTATGTTTCGGATGCACCTGTATCGACCAGCATATCAAGGTTAATGGAATCGTTGACAAAGGTGCTTACGACAAAAAGGGCACCGTGCACAAGCTCGCCTAAAACCGGGGCGTCAGTATTACCCCCGGTGATGCGTAACCCGGTCTTGCTGCTACTGCTGTTTTCACAGGCCAGGATGAACAATACCAATGCAAACAGCGCAACGGTTTTTGAGCGTGCTATTGGAGCATCGAATTTCAATGTTATCGCTTCCAATCGGTTTATTTTTCCTTTATTAAGCGTAACAAATTAGAGTTGCATTTTCTATAACTTTCGGAACGGCATACACCCCCCGTCACTCATCCCAAAATCCGAAATCGACTCGGTTGCCTTCGACAAGAGCGCTTCGACTCTGAGCTTCATTCGGCCTGAGCGTTCGACCGAGCTCACGCTGAGGTCTCATGTCCACGGCACTGCCTATGGGCTCGGGTCGAATATCGCGCTCGCAATCCGCGATCGAATAACCCGCTTGCGTGTCTTGCCGTAGTTTCAACTTTCTATACATTGACATCCACCCGAAAGCTCTGATAGATACCAGTTCTTTAAATTCGAACGAATCTGGACTGTGAAAGGGACCAATTGCCTCCGGTGCTCAATAAAGAAACAATTTCGCCTGCTGCCCAAAACCCGCTGCATGGGATCGTTTTAGTGGTTTTTATGACGATCTGCTTTTCGTCGCTAGATGCCTCGGCCAAATATTTTGGCGGTGAACTTCCGTTGTGGGTGTTATTATGGGGGCGTTATGTTTTTAACTTCCTCTTTGTTGCGCTTTTCTTTTTTAGAGGTGCACCCGCAGATATCATTCACACCAGCAAAATAAAACTGCAAATTCTTCGTTCGATCCTGCTGGTGTCTTCAACCCTCACATTCTGGCTGGCATTGATGTTTCTGCCGCTGGCGGAGTGTGTCGTAATTCTTTTTATATCCCCCTTATTGGTAACAATGCTTGCAGCCCCGATTTTGGGTGAAAGTGTCGGCCGACACCGCTGGACAGCAGTTATTTTAGGATTTGTCGGTGTGCTGGTCGTCATGCGGCCCGGGTTCAACATCTTTTCGTGGGTGTCAATATTGCCCTTCATCACAGCGCTTTTATATGCAGGGGTTCAAATCTCGACTCGAATCCTCGGACGAACAGAAGGTGCGCTAACCACTCTTTTATATTCCAGTGCCGGCGGGGCTATAATTTGTACGATTGGCGTTTTGTTTTTCTGGGTCACGCCCTCGTTTGGACAATGGTTGGTTTTAGTCTGGCTGGGATTTCTTGGATCGTTGGGTCATTACATAATGATTAAGGCATATCGTCTCGCACCGGCCTCCTTGCTGGCACCATTTGATTACATCACGCTCATTTGGGCAACGATTCTGGGTTTTGTTGTGTTCGGAGACTTGCCGGATGTCTGGACCGTCCTGGGGGCCCTTATTATTATGTCAAGCGGGCTCTATCTTATCAGGCGTGAAAGCTGACTGATTGTCGGGTAATTCTTCCTTATCGGGGCTAGTTATGCCTGTTGTAAAATGGGATCACATGCTGGAAATTGCATCATCGGCTGCAGTCAAAACTTTTGCAACATCTTCTTCGGTATGCGCGATACAGGCAATTGAATGAAGTCCGTTCGATACGGTGCTGTAGACGCCCCGTTTGAGAAGTTCATGGGCGAATCGACTGTATTTATCGGTATCGACCTCGCTGCAGTAATCCCTGTAATCTGCGATAGAATCCTTTTGCGTGAAATATAATTGAAACATCGGCCCGAAACCCTGGACGATTGCCGGCACCTTTCGCTGCTCGAATATATCTTTAAATCCGGCGATGATCTTATCGCCAATGGTGTGCAGGTGTTTAATGCCGGCATTGCCATCGCGGGTGAGCACATCGATATTGGTATCAACGATTTCCATGGCAAGACGAGTGGCATTAAAGGTTCCATAATGTAATACCTTTCCCCATGAAAAAGCCTCCATTATTTCATTTTTTCCGACCACCGCCCCTATGGGAATGCCGGCGCCCATTGCTTTTCCAAAAGTGGAGATATCAGGAACTATTTCAAAATATTCCTGGCATCCCCCGGGAGCGTATCTGAAGCCGGTCACGACTTCATCCATGATTAAAAGAATGTCGTTGTCGCTTGTGATCTGCCTCAGGTCTTTCAGATATCCGGGTTTGGGAGGAATAAAGCCGATGTTGCTCATGATCGGTTCGGTTATGATCGCGGCAATTTGCCCCTTATACTGCTTTATTTTTTCTTCCACAATTTCAATATCATTCCAGGGAGCCATAATGGTGTCCGCTAAAGACGCCGGCGTAAGCCCCGATGAATCCGGAATAGATACGGGGTCTTTGCGTGTGCCCAGTGTATACGTGGGTCTGGCGTGACAGTTCAAGAGGAAGGGATCATACCACCCATGATATTGTCCCTCGAATTTTATGAACTTCTTCCGGCCGGTGTAACCCCGCGCCAGCCTGATCGCCGCCATCGTTGCTTCGGTTCCTGAATTTGCAAACCGCACCTTTTCGGCACTGGGGATCAACCGACACATTTTTTCTGCCACTTTAACTTCGATTTCCGCTGCGGCCGCATAATGCGTGCCTTTATTTCCGGCCCGCTGTAAAGCAGTTATTATTTCCGGATGCGCATGGCCAAGGACCAGCGCGCTGAAGCCCAGCATCAAGTCAATATATTCATTTTGGTCTACATCATAAATTTTTCCACCCTGTCCGTGGTCTATGAATACCGGGCAGGGCTTGTAAAACTCTCCACCTCGCGAGGGTGAATTGACGCCTTCAACCAGGACATCTTTGGCCCTTTCATACAGCTTTTGCGACTTTTCCATATTGCAGATCATTTCAGTTCCTCTCTTTCATTCCCGTATCGATTTTTATCCGCCTAAGGTCATTCCATGTTTCCGGACGGCATGAGCGGCTTCTGCCACTTTGCCACTGAGGACTTCTTTCCATTGTCTGATAGAATTTTCAGGCATCTGTATGATCGCATTTTTAAGGGTGGCCTCAATGGTTTGGTGATAACAGTATATGCCTTTTTCGAGGACACCCCCCTTTGTTGCCGCCATAACTGTGTTTTTGTCAACTACCGGTCTGTCTTCTACCTCAAGGATATGCAGCTGAAAATCCATCAGAAGATTTAAAATGCGCATGCTCAATTCGTGGGGAAAGTTCACCTCCCGGAAATAATTTCTAATCCCCTCATACCATGCCAGAGTGGCATTATCCAAAAACAGCTGCAACGGGGGCTCTATTCGTTCTATCCCTGAAATATCATTTTGCTCACCAGAGCTGCCAAACACCTGCTGTGCCTTAGCCCGCATATATTTTGACAAAATTCTGTGACCGATTGATTTGCCCCTTTTTTCAATCGAGTCGGCAATTGTGGTCACGACTTCTGAAAGGACTTCGAGCATAATCCAGGCGCCCATCATGGGAACAATCTCATCCGATTTGAGTTCGATCCCTTCCCCCATCGTTTCAAAGATTCTCTTTAGTCTGGCCTTGCTTTCTCGCGGCCAGGACGGGCTGAATGTCCGTGAATAAAACCCTTCACCCTTTAAAGGTTTTCCGCCGATAATTCGAACGGGATGCGGCAGAATGTTCACGACCAGTATATCCTTGCCCAGGATTTCCTCATAAAAAGCACCGGGAGGAGCTGGTGGAAAAGCATATATTTCGGGAAGTACCGCTGATTCTCTGCGAATATAACGAACGTAATTTTCCAACTCATTACGAATTATACGGGGGGCGACATGCGGTGGTGGCGCAAAAAAGATGATATCCGGTTCCATTTTTTTAAGCGCCGCCAAATTGTCATTTAAAATTACCGAAATCCCCAAGGCCTCTTGCTTTCGTTTCAAATCAGGTTGGTCGTTTGTTGTTGCATTCACCTGATGGCCCAGGTTTTCCCTGCCAATGGTTTCAACAATACAGGGAAAAATCGCTTCCATGAGATTCCCCAGTCCAATGATGGTAATTCGCAAATCCGCATCTTTTTTCATTTTCGATATCTATGCCTGCTGTATCTCAATCTGTTAACCCTTAACTTTAAACCCCGAATCTTGAGGCTCAAAGCCCTCAGAGCTGCTGCTCAAACGACTTGTTGGGCCGTGGCTCGTGGAGCGAAGCCTAAAGTGCTCCCAAAGCGCACGGGGATAAGACTTTCTATCACACAGAGCCCCCGGAGATCACACACACAATAACTTAACAATTTTTAGTAAAAACCCTCTGAGCTCTGTGTGCGCTCTGTGAGAGATAAACCAGCGCAACGCTCATCAAGGTCCACAGGAACGCTCATTTGACCCTCAGTCCTCGGTCCCCAGTGCTCAGCACTCAGTCCTTAAGTTTTGAACCCTATATCTTATACCCTGAACCGTCATAGAGCGTCTTGAATAAAAGCTCCACCATATCCACGATTCGAGGCCCCGTGCGGCAGGTTAATGCACAATCAAACGTAAACACGTTTCCCGACCGAACGGCCTGCAGCGACTGCCACTCAGGTTTATCCGCAACACCGGTAATTGTGTTGAGATCGAAGCCGCAATTAAATATCACCTGCGGATTCCACTCCCTCAGCTCGGTCAAAGTGATCTTGGGATAGGCTTCTTTTTTCGAGCCGGTAACATTTTGGCCGCCGGCCCGAGAGATGATATCGTATTGGAACGACAGGGGGCCGGCAACATGGAACCGGCCATCATCCAGGTCAAGAATGCGGCAAGCGGTTTGCCTGCGTTCGCCGGCAATTTTACCGACTGCGGCATCGACCGCGGACAGGCGGGCACCCAGAGCGCATACCAGGCCTTCTGATACTTCAGTCGCCCCCAGGATTTCCCCGATTCGGCTGATATCGGCGATGGCCCCTTCAACAGTGAGCGGATTGACAAGTAAAACACGAATGCCGTGTGATTCGAGTTTGGATTTTACCTGGCGGTGAGCGGTTTGCAGTCCTAATACCCAATCGGGTTTCAGGGCCGACAGTTTTGCTAGATCCGGATCGAACCAGCAGCCGACATTCGGCAAATCTTCAGCCGCCGCGGGATAGTCGCAACTGTCGGTAACCCCCACCACGCGATCACCGGATTCCAGGGCAAACAGAATTTCGGTTAAGGAAGGGGTTAGTGAGATAATTCTTTGCGGCATGATTCGTCCTCCTGGAAACCCGAATTGCCCGGCGGGGCATCGTTGCGCCAAAAGACGGCCCCCCCGGCAGAGATCTACATAATTTGGTTCAAGTTTTGTTCGAGAATCACCGGGCTGACAGCCTCTATTTCAGATCGATAATATTCGATATCCGGAATCGGATTCATCAAAAAAATTGGTTTGTTTAAGACGTGTGCAAATCCGATTTCCATCAAGGTATTGCCGCCGATATAGTTCTTTGTGCCTTTGCGGTCATAGTTTAAAACAAGGATCGCATCACTTTTCTTGATGATTTCCCAAAACTTGCGGATGGCATCGTGTTCATTTTTATCATGTACTGCTAATTCTTCCTTTTCTTTTTCAGCTTTGCCAAGATATCCCCTCGGCGAACTGTGAGATGAATACGATGTGCCCGATTTACTCCAGCTGGCGTTTCACCTCCAGCATCTTTTCAGCGAATACCATACTGGCACAAATTGCAATCTTCATTCTGCGCTCCTCTGCATCATGCTGTTCTAATGGGTATGGCATAATTCTGCATATGCCTTTGACATTTCCTCCAACCCCGGCATTTCGCGATCGGTAGAACGAGCATGGTTAATGGTCAACTGAGCGTTACGGCTGTTCCGTACACCAACAATTCAGCGGCACTGCCAATAACACTCGTTGTCATGTAGCGAACATTGATGACTGCATCGGCTCCCATTTCAGAAGCTGTTGCTTTCATCCTTTTGATAGCGGTTGACCGGGCGCGGCCCATCATCTCCGTGTATTCCGTCAATTCGCCACCAAGAATTAGCCTGACAATGGCGGAGAGGTCTTTGCCGAGCCATACGGCAAATACCGTGTGTCCCTGGACCAGACCGAGAATCTCGGTGATTTCTCGACCGGGCAGAACATCAGAGTTCAACAGCAGAACCGTGCGGTCAGGCTGAGTAACGAGCGGCTCTTCAGCAGATGCCGTGTATGACCGCCGTTCGAGAGCTAATGTCGCCAGCACCACAAGGATGCCCCCTAAAATGCAAAAAACAGCTATCCTCATCCACCAGGGCACGACCGGATCATCGGCAACCATGACGTACCACGGCATCCCAACAAATACGGCGGCAAAAAGTCCGAGCACGAACGCCCCTGAGCCAATATGTCGAAGTACTTTCATGGCTTCTCCTTTTTGACCATCACAAGCGAAATCTCAGTTAATAAGAGCTCATTTCAAAAATGGGGATCAGGGTTGATAACCCCCGCTTTGGCGGGGCAACACCGCTGTGGGCACGCAGGCGCATTTTTGAGATGAGTTCAAGTGATTATACGGGCCTGAATATCATCATCTATTTTATCCGTCATTAAATGTCATTTGCGATCTTACTAAAATAAGGATAGCGCTGAAGTTTAGATGCACGAGAATGAAAAAACGGTGACAATTTTACAGATATGAAAGGAATATGGCAAGATTTTTAGTGGATTGATATATGCAGAGTTGTTGTCGATATCTGAAGATTCCGCTTATTCGCTTGCTTAGCAAATTATGTAGATCGTTGCATAGCAGCCGTAAATATACCAGCACCAATCAATGCACTTCCACCGCAACGATTGAACCATTTGCGGATTTGTTTCTTTTTCATCTGATCACCCAATTGGCCGGCAAATATCGCATATAGGGCTGAATTGATAGTGGCTAGTAACAAAAAAGTTCCCCCCAGTAGCGTTAATTGAGAAAACGCTGGTTTGAGCGGGTCAATAAACTGTGGGAGGAATGCAACAAAGAAGGCAATGCCTTTGGGGTTTAGGGCCGTCACGATGAAGGAACTTTTTAAGAGCGATCGTGCTGACGTATTTTTT
>JBFFCW010000137.1:0-9162 GCA_041559695.1 Desulfobacterales bacterium | reverse complement strand
TCCAGCGCCCGGATTGCGCAGCTGGGAATCGATACCGCCGATATCGGCAAAAGTCTGCGGGAGCAGAACATTGTGCTGCCCGCCGGCAGGATAAACCTCAACGATGTGGAAATCATCGTAGAGACTCAGGGCAGGTTCACCTCCATCGAGGAGATCGCAGAGGTGCTCATCCCGATTTCCGGCACCCAGGCCTCGATTCCGTTGCGTGACATTGCCACCATCAGAAGAGCTTACGTGGAGCCGATCGACAACCCGGCTTACTACAACGGCCATCAGGCCATTGTTTTAAGTGTTTTTATCCTCAGAGGAGTCGATGCGGTTGAGTTCGGAGAGCGCTTGCAAAAAAAAGTCAAAGAGATGGAGGACGCCCTTCCCTGGGGTTACAGGCTCGAATTTGCCACCTACCAGCCTGAACTCATAAAAAAAGCCGTCAGCAGTATGGTGATCAACGTGATCGAAAGCGTGGGCATCGTTCTGGTGGTGGTCATGCTGCTGCTGGGGTTTCGAACCGGTTTGATTGTGGGCTCATTTATCCCCCTGGTGATGCTTTTTGGTGTTTTGGCGATGCGCTCACTGGGCATTGATATGGAACGCATGTCGCTGGCGACGATGATTATTGCGCTGGGCATGTTCGTGGATAACGCCATTGTGGTATCCGATGATATTAAGGTTAATTTGGAAACGGGAATGGAACGCAAGGAGGCCGTTTTAAAAACCGGCGGTTCCCTTGCGCTTCCCTTGCTCACCAGTACGCTGACGACGGTTTTCGCCTTCGGACCGATTCTGCTCCAGATCGGTACGACAGGCGATTACACCTCTTCGCTGGGTTCGGTAATGATTATCTTGCTGATGGGATCGTGGTTTTTCTCCATGTTTTCATCGACCAGCATGTGCTACTGGTTTTTGAAGACAAAACCGGCCACCGGCGATGATAAACAACAGGCGCACGATCCGTACCAGGGAAGATTCTATCGGTTCTATCGCGGGATCCTGAAATTATCCCTGCGCTTTCGGTTTCTGGTGCTGGCTGTGACGGCCGGCATATTTGTTCTGGCCCTGCATGCGGCATCGTTTATACCCCAGGCCTTTTTCCCGGGCGGGGACCGAAACCAGTATTTGATTTATCTCGATCTGCCCGCTGGAACGCGTATCGAAGAAACCGACCGGACCGTGCGAAAACTCAGCGCCTGGCTGCAGGATAAAGAGCAAAACCCGGAAATCACCGGAACCATCGCCTATGTGGGAAACGGCGGGCCGCGTTTTTTCCTCTCACTGGCGCCGGTGGACCCGGATCCGTTTGTTGGATTTTTAATCGTCAACACTGAGACCAGCAAAGAGGTGCCCGAACTTGTCACGCGCACGAGCCAATATATTCTGAATAATTTCCCCAATGTGCGCGGTCGGGTGAAGTCCATGTGGTTAGGCGGCAGTGAGACCGGGCTGTTTCAAATCCGGCTCAGCGGCCCCGGCATAGAGGTGTTGCAGCAGCAGGCCGAGCAGTTGATGGCCGCGCTCCGCAAGATCCCCGGCAGCATCGATATCAAGCAGGATTGGAACAACCGCGTGATGACGGCCAAGGCGGATGTCGATCAGGCCCGTGCCCGCCGCGCCGGGGTGACGTCGGAGGATGTGGCCAAAGCCCTGGACTTCTTTATCGACGGAGTGACAACCACGGATTACCATGAGGGCAATGTTCAGATCCCCATCGTCGGGCGCGGCCTCAAGTCTGAAAGGGAATCCCCTGAAAGCCTGGGAACCATCGGCATCCGTTCTTCATCCGGCGGCAGCGTACCGCTCAACCAGGTTGCCGATGCCTATACCGTCGGTGTGTTGAACCGTATCATGCGCTACAATCAGGAGCGCACTATCACCGTCAGCGCCAAGAACCAGGTGCTGAAGGCTTCCGAAATTTTCGCGGCTCTCACGCCGACACTCGAAACGATGGATTTTCCGAAACACCATTTTTGGGAATTAGGGGGTGAGCTGGAGGATTCTGCAAGGGCCAAGAGGAATCTGGCAAAATGGCTGCTGCCATGTTTTGGCGGCATTGTGTTTTTGCTGGTCTGGCAGTTTAACTCCATCCGGCGGGCCGCCATCATCATCCTGACCATGCCGCTGGTCATTGTCGGCGCCGTGGTCGGCCTGCTGGTGATGCAGGCCGATTTTGGCTTTATGGTCATCCTCGGGCTTCTGGCCCTGGCCGGATCGATTGTGAACAACGGTATCGTGATGATCGATAAAATCGAGGAGAACCGGCGCGACGGGCAGACCCCCTATGATGCGGTGATCAATTCGGCCGTCAGCCGCTTCAGACCGATCCTGCTTTCGGTTTCGACAACCATGCTCGGATTCTCGCCGCTGATCATCAATCGGGATCCGCTTTTTTACGGCATGGCCTGCATCATGTTCTTCGGCCTGGGCATCGGCAGTTTATTTACGCTCAACTATGTTCCGGCGCTTTACAGTGTCTTTTTTCGGGTTAGGATACCCGGCAGATAAACCGAATCCGGTTGAGCCGCAGGTGAAATTGCCGTGCGCGGGATTCGATTGCGGCCGCGGGCACCCGGAAATAAAGCCTTCAGAAACACATTGCTGAAGGCTTTATATTTTTGAACCTGTGCCTTACCTGACCGCTGTCCTGTCCTCTGCAGTTATCGGAACGACCGAGGCTTAAGCGAAGGGAAATCCTCCATGGGTCACTTCGTCAGCAATTCCCCCTATTTTCTCCTCGCAGTGATCGTTCTGCATTTCTTGCCACGCTGTAACAGGAATGTTAAAATAAACAAGCAATTGAATTTTAATCTGGAAGTGAAAAATATTCGAATCATGACAAAATGCCCGAGATGTAACATCAAACAAGAAGAATCACCGCAATGCAAGTATTGCGGACTTGTTTTTGAAGCGCTCGGGGACTCAACCCCGGCCGCAAGGGCCGAACAACCCAAACGGAATTTGTTGTTGGCCATTATTCTGGTTGCAGCAGGGGTCTTGGTCTCCGGTTATTTACTTATTTCCGATCAACACAGACCCGGCGAAAAATCCGCAAGTGTTGAGCGTTCAAGCGATTTTGCCCAGAGAACCGGCGAAGATAATCTCAGGACAGTGGCAAAAGAATTATCCGGTGATGTCGGAATTTTAAACGACCTTACGGGCGGTTATACAAAGGGCAGTATTATTGCGATGATCATTTTCAGCATCATCGGGCTTGGTTATTTTGCTTATGGGAAAAAGAGCCAGCAATTTTTAATGCTTCTCTGTGGCATCGCTCTCATGGGATATTCTTATTTTGTGGACGGCACCGGTTATATTATTTTGATCGGGGTAGGCCTGAGCGTGATTCCCTTTATTATTGGCAGAAAATAGGGGGCTTTGATAGCCATCAAGGCTGTCATCTTAATCGGCAGGGCGTGTTTTAAATCTCCTCGGTTTGAAGTCTATTGAACATTGAATATTGCTCAAACAGCTTTATAAGCTCGTCTTTTAAGGTGTTGGCATTATCCACCGCCTTCAAGTATTCGGTTTTGAGCGAATTGATTTTCTCCATGGCTGCCAAATACTCCTCACGGAATGTGATGATCCCCCTCTCAATATTCCGCTCATATTCATCTTTCAGTGAACTAAACCCGGTTTTCAGCGATATTAAATATTCCTCTTTCACGGAATTCAGTATTTCAAGGGCCTTTTCATATTCGCTCCTTAATCTGCCTGTCACTTTCTCGCCCGCGCACAGGTATTGCTTTTGCAGCTCCTGCAGCAATTCCTTTACGGATATAATATTATCAACCCGAAAAGCATTGCTCCCGGCAAAGGCAAAACCTTTATCCAGAATCCCTTTTCGGGCGTTATCAAGCGCCAGTGAGATACAATAGCGGGCGGTCTTGAGATCACAGCTTTTGAGGCACTTCCAGGCGCATTTGAGTTTCATTTTTTTCCCGGAAGATACATCCCTTAAAAAGCTGCTCTTGATGGCCCGGCCCGGCATGCCGACAGGACTCTTGATAATTTCGATATCATCTTCACTGCAGGCAACATATGACTCTTTGAATCTGATATCGGCATCACATTCGTGGGTGGCCACGAACCGTGTGCCCATCTGGACACCGCTGGCCCCAAGTTTGAAAACGTTATAAATATCAGTGCCCGTAAAAACGCCGCCAGCCGCAATTACGGGGATGGTCCTGCGGAATTTATCCGCATACCCCTTTACCTCGGCAACAACCTCGGGCAAAATACGCTCGAGTGCAAAATCAGGATCATCGATCTGGTCCGCTTTAAATCCCAGATGTCCCCCTGCTTTTGGCCCTTCCACAACGACCGCGTCGGGGATATCCGCATATCTTTTTAACCAGGAACTGAAGATAAGGCGGGCCGCTCTGGCAGAGCTTACAATTGGAACCACTTTGACCCCCGCTGATCTGAGATCCTCAATCGGAATCCCCTTAACCGGAAGCCCGGCTCCGAGGAAAACCATATCGATTTTTTCTTCGATTGCGACCGTGAGAAGGGCATGAAAATCGTGCACGGCTACCATAATATTGACGCCAATGATTCCCGAGCTCATTTTTTTTGCCTTTCTGATCTCTTTTCTTAAGGCAATGACATTGGCATCTTTATGTGTGGCATAATATTCAGGGTCAAGCATCCCTATTGAATTTGCGGCGATGACGCCGATACCGCCTTCATTCGCAACCGCGGAAGCCAGCCCTGAAAGAGATATCCCAACTCCCATTCCGCCCTGAACAATGGGCAGTCTCGCGACAGAATCACCGATTCTCAGCTTCGGCATTCTGGACCACTGGATTTTCGAAAAATCAAATCTTGGCCATTCTATTTCACTGAAGTCTATTTTTCGTATCTGCAACTTTGATAACATTCTAAAATCGATCAATTGACTGTCCTTTCCGGAAAGAAAACACCGATGTGGCTGTCTTTGTCGACCACAAATAATCGAGATTATGCTAATTCGGCCTGTATGTCAAGGATACATCTAAAATTGGCGCGTTCGATGAGGACATCCCTGGTTGTCTGAATGGTTAACCGTGCATTTTTAACGGTACATTCTATGATACCACAATTTTGTTAAGATAGCATTTTCATCTCAAAACTTGTTTTTTGGGGTTTGAATGCCAATTGTATGAGGAAGATTTTCGTTGGATCTCGCAAAACGGGTGCATCAGAGGGGGGTTGAAATGAGATGGAGAACCGGGAGAAGAAGCCGCAAGATTGAAGATCGGCGCAGAATTCGGGTGCCGCGCAAAGCCGCCGGAGGGGGCATCGGCATCATTGTTATTGCCCTCATTGCGATGTACTTCGGAGTCGATCCCACCGTAATTTTAAATCAGCAGAGTCCGTCTACCAGCAGTGTGCCCACGCACACAACCTCAAAACCGATTTCCCCTGCTGATAATCAGCTGGCTGATTTCGTATCCGTGGTGCTGGCCGATACCGAAGACACCTGGCATGTCCTGTTCAACAAAATGGGTAAAACATACAGGGAACCCAATCTGGTACTGTTTTCAGGTGCGGTCGAATCCGCCTGCGGCTACGCTCAGGCGGCTATGGGACCTTTTTACTGTCCCGCTGATCAGAAGGTCTATATTGACCTGAGCTTTTACCAGGATTTAAAAAACCGTCATCAGGCACCGGGAGATTTTGCCCAGGCCTATGTGATTGCCCACGAAATCGGGCATCACGTTCAGACGCTGCTGGGGATTTCTGAAAAAGTGCACACGGCGCGCAGGAGCCTCAGCCGAGTGGAAGGCAATACGCTTTCGGTAATGCAAGAATTGCAGGCCGACTGCTTTTCAGGTGTCTGGGCCCATCATGCCAATCGTGCCCGTCAGATTTTGGAAGAAGGGGATATCGCAGAAGCCTTAAATGCCGCCAGCGCTATCGGTGATGACCGACTGCAGCGCAGGGGCAGGGGATATGTCACACCGGATTCCTTTACCCACGGCAGCTCCAAACAGCGCGTGCACTGGTTTAAGCAAGGACTTGAGTCCGGTAGCGTCCTGGATTGTAACACTTTCCGCGCGGATTACCTGTAAACACCAAACGCTTCGGGTCTTGTTTCGTGAATCAGATTCTAAAGCCGGATATCAAATGAAAAAAAACGTAGTATAGGCCGCCTGCTATGCCGATCAGGCTCGCGATCAGCCAGACAATTCGGCGCCGGTTAGCCCGGTGTTCTCTGATCGCTTCTTTTTCGTTTAAATACTCGATGGCGGTGTCAATAATGGTTTTGCGAAGGGCGAGGACCGAAGGTTTGCGGCAATGCGGACATAATTCCAGGAAGCTGCCTAAATCTTTTGTTTCGTAATGGTAACGACTGACGTACTGTTGCGGTGTGCTGATGGTTTCATCAATCTTTTTCTTTGGCCGGCTTTCTAACAGAATCAGCGACCGCTCATCGCTGGCGATGCCGGGCTCAATATCTAAAACAGTCGATTCCTCCTGATTTAATTTTTGTGCCTCCATTTTTCCCACCCTAATTGCTGAAGTGATTTAAATCGCCAGAAGCGGATGAAAGCGCCTTGTGCGAATTATTATTCACCGCAGAGTTCGCAGCGCACACAGAGTTTAAAAATTATTTATTTCATTTCTTTTACTTTTTGATTTAAATCTCCGTGCTCTCTGTGGTTAATGATGTTGAATCCTTAAAGCGGAAATGTCTAATTCCCCCGGTTGTAAATTCTGCAGAAATCATGCCAGATTCCCTTGGCGCTAAATCTGCTGAAATCATAGATAGTTGCGTTTTGAGTGAAATCGTTTTCACAGGAATGTTTGTGAATAAAAATAAACAATAATGGGTAGGATTTTTCATGTTTTTAAAGGGATATATAGATTTCTATAAGAATAGTTTCCCCGATTTAAGATATTTGCACAGATGCCGATAGTCTAAATCAGAGGCTGCGCAAAAAACTGCCGGACCCCGAAACCCAATCAATCATCACCACTTGAAAAATGTTTTGAAGTAAAAACAAGTTGTGAAACAGGAGAACGCAATGGCAATCCCTCAGCATCTTGAAGTCCTCAAACAGGGAGTAGCGGCATGGAACAAATGGCGCAACGATAATCCCGGCGAGGAGCCCGACCTGGCAGGCGCCAAACTCAGCAAAACAGATCTCGAAGGCGCCAATTTTAAAGAAACCGATCTGAGGTGGGCAGATTTGACACGGACAAACTTAAGCAGCGTTTTCCTTAATCGGGCAGATCTCCGGCGGGCCAATCTCAGTCAGGCAATTTTTAAAATGGCGAATCTGAGTGAAGCCAATCTGAGCGAGACCTACCTCAGCGGTGCGGATTTGAGTGAGGCGGATCTTAAAAAAGCCTTTTTTATACGATCGGACCTGGCCAGCGTCGACCTCAGCAACTCGGATTGCCAGCGGGCTGATTTTAGATGGGCTTATCTGATAAAGGCAAGATTCAATGGCGCTAATCTCAGCGGTGCCAACCTGATCGAAGCCAATTTGACCAAAGCCGAATTAAAGCAGAGCAACCTCAGTGAAGCATTTGTGGCCTGGAGCTGTTTCGGCGATAATGATCTGAGTCAGACCGTGGGGCTTAATGTCGTTAAACATTTCGGACCTTCCACCATCGGAATTGACACCATCTATCGATCAAAGGGTAAAATTCCTGAAGAATTCCTCAGAGGAGCCGGCGTGCCGGAGCACTTTATTTCTTATACAGGATTCTTGAACGAAAAAGCCTTTGCGCGCAACAGCTGCTTTATCAGTTTTTCCGGAAATGACCGCAATTTTATCGAAAAACTCGGTGCTGACTTGCAGCGCGAAGGAATTCGCTGCTGGTATGCGCCGGAAGAAATGAAGATGGGGGATGCGATCCGGCGTCAGGTCGATCAGCTGATACGAATACAGGATAAACTGCTAGTGGTATTTTCAAAATTTTCAGTCGAAAGCCCGTGGATTCAAAAAGAAGTGGAAGCTGCCCTGGAAGAAGAGCGCAATCTTGAGCGGGCAATTCTATTTCCGGTGCGTCTGGACAATGGCCTCATGGACGCTGAAAAAGAATGGCTGGTCAGTCTTCAGAAAACACATCAAATTTATGATTTCAGCGCCTGGGAAAACTGGGAGGCATATTATACTCAATTCAACCGCCTGCTCGGCGATCTAAAAACCTCCTGAGTTGATAAAACCCGTCCACCGATAAGTTGACACGGACTTCATGAAGATGTATGCAACAACAAGAAGCACAAGGAAGTATGGAAAGGCTGGAACACCTCCCGGCGCCTTGCGGTAGCCGGCTTCCTTGTGCCGCATTTTTATATCCCACAATGTGGTACAAGTCAAGTTAAATCCGCAAAATCGAAACCCGCTTTTGGTCCTCATTTCTCCGCGTAAATAAAAAACTTAACGTGAATTCGCAGGCCCTTTTTTTGATTTTCACCGGTTTCGTGTCAATTTGTATTAAAACAATGTAATTTCAGGAAATTGCCTTAAGATATTCCTATTTTTACCGATAGTCCCATATGGAGCCTTACAGGTTGATATCATATGGGATACGGGACAATGGCAAATGGATGAAAAAACACAAAATGGTTCTGAAACACCGGCAGAACGGGAATTATCGACGGTCGATGATGCCGCTTTTGCTGAAAAAGTTGCTGAACGGAAGACTGAAATATCAGAAGATGCTGCAAACGAACCTGAACATATAGTTTCAGAAATTAAAGCGCCTCCTTTCGTCGATCATCTCAACGATGATACAATTCCAACTACTACAAAAGCTTCTGAAAATACTAAAAATATTTCAGCGGGAAAAACTGCCGATACAGCCTCCGCCGACGGTTTCGATACGGTTGTACCAGCAGCAGGGGAAAACGAAACCGATACTGCCCAGCGCCAGGTGGGCGAAGCGGCATTAAATACAGTAACCGACGATCTGGAAACCGGCAGAGCGCCTGATGAAGCGCGTCAAGACACCAGGCAGGAATCTGAAGAACCGGGCACGGAAAGCGGGCACAAAGCCTCGCAATTAAACCCAAGCATTGGTGATGATGCTGAAACAACTGAAAAAGAAGCACAACGCGACAATGCAGATAATGACCATGATGAGAAAGGGGCGTATCCGGAAGGCAATAAAACCGGATTAGGCGCCAAATCCGATTCTTCGAATACCGATGAATCTGAAGAAATCCAGGGG
>JBFFCW010000136.1:0-9173 GCA_041559695.1 Desulfobacterales bacterium | reverse complement strand
TATTCTAGTACTCTTTTATCGTTAACGGTTGACGATTTAATCCTTTACCCCTATCCGATCCGGTGTTTTGCTTTGACCCAACATCACAATTACCGCCACACCGGTAATAACAACCGCCCCGCCGATCAAGATCCGAATACTTGGGCGCTCACCTAAAAATAGCACCGCACCCAGGATCGAAGTTACGGGGAGCAGCAAAAGAAACGGTATCACCTGGTTAACATCATATTTTTTAAGAAGATGATACCAGATGCCATAACCCAGCGCCGTCATCACGATTCCCATGTAAACAACCGACCCCCACCCGATCAGGGTTGCATTTTTCAGCAAACCGAGGTGATCGCGCTCCAGCACCAGTGATGCGGCAAGCATTTGCGGGCCCGCAAAAACGGAAACCCAGGCAATCAGTTGAAAGCCGGTGATCGTAACCATTTTTTTGATCATCACCTGGCCGATTGCCCAGGTCAATACACCGGCGATAACCAGAAAGGCCGAAAACAATTGATTTCTTAAACTCGGCGCCCCGGCGATCAGTGCAACACCCAAAAAGGCCACGATCATTCCGCAAGCGCGCTTCCAGCCGAGTCTGTCATTCAAAAAGATCGCGGCACAGGCTGCACTGAATGGGACTTCCAGCTGCATAAATAAGACAGCCGTAGAGGCATCCAACCCGTCTAACCCGTAAAACGTCAGACCATATTGAATGGTGGCGCTAACCAGCGCAATAAGGAAAATTGCTCGAAGCTGTCCAATCGGGGGTGGGAAAAACCAGGCCAACACCACGGCGGATACGATGAAACGCATGCTCATCAAAAAAAGCGGCGGGAATTCGTCCAGTCCGGCTTTTGCAAAGGTAATTCCCATTCCCCAGATGATCGGTACCGACAGTGCCAATCCGATGTCTCTTAAAGTAATCCGCATCCTTTAAAATCCGACTCCCATTCCGGTCTCACATCACCCCGCCGACGGGGTTTATCTGTACCGTATTCGGCTCATCCCATCGACATGCCGCCATTGACCCGCAGGACTTGCCCGGTGATATAAGCGGCGTCGTCCGAGGCCAGGAAGGCCATCGCGGCCGCAATCTCTTCCGGTTGTCCGTAACGCCGCATCGGAATAATTTTGAGTGCTTCTTCCAGGCCTTGCGCATCGATGTCATCAAACATCTCGGTTGCGATATACCCGGGAGAAACGGCATTTACCGTAATGCCCTGGGCTGCCAGCTCGGCTGCCATCGGCCGCAGCATCATAACGATCCCGCCCTTGGAGGCCGTGCAGACGCTGTACTGATTTCCACCGAAATCGGCAATCTCGGTGATGCAGGACCCGGTTGCAATGATCCGGCCGTACTTGCGCTCTAACATATGGGGCAGGACGGCGCGGGAGACATTAAAAAAGCCCCTGAGGTTCGTATTTATGGCACGCTCCCAATCCTCGTCCTGACTTTCGACAAAGGGTTTGTCGATGATGATGCCGGCATTGCTCACCAGAATATCAACCTGGCCGAAAGCTTTAATCGTTTGTGCGATAAGCCGCTCCGCCTGCTCACGTTGGGATACATCCGCCATCACAACCGTGGCTTCCCCTCCGGCCTCTTGTATTTCTGCCGCCACGGCCTCTCCTTTTTCCTGGTTCGTCACCCCGTTTATTGCAACCCGGGCACCATCACGGGCAAAACGATGCGCGATTCCCTTCCCGATGCCCCTGGTGCTCCCCGTTACGATGGCGACTTTGCCTTTTAAGTCCATAATCCCCTCCTTTACAGACTGCTGTTGATTATTTCCGTGTTGTTAAGTTTCTTATGCCGCTATGGTCGATCTTGCAAAGGCGAACCAAAAACAGAAACGATATTTTTAGATGAGGATTTTCAAGTGAGTCAGGATGGAATTTTATTTGCTGCGCTATTTTTATTTACAGGATTTAGCCGGTGGAAATCAACATTTAATTAAATTTCTGATGGCGGGGACTTCCCATATTATCTTACCAACTATTTGCTGACCAGAGAAGATTATGGAGCACAAATTAATCCTGTTCGGGACAGGAATATCTATCTCTCGGAAAATTATATCGTTCATTTTCACATTCAAACAAATTTCAGCCCATTCAAATTTTATCATCAGGCACGAGGTTCAAAATAGGTTTAGGCTCAAAAAGGTATGTATTGACCATTGCCGAATCTGCTAAATTAAATGCTCTATCTGAAACATGAAATTTTTTGGTGAATACACCAACAGCAGACTTCAGCAGACTGCCTTTTAATAACCCTTGTGATACCCATCTGAATCCTGTACTTTGAGTAACGTGCAGATTAATGTAGATATATCTAAACCATTAGTCCTAAAATTGGATCGCAACAGATTGTGTCCACTTTATTTTTTAAGAATGCAGATTTTTTGTTGTAAGTTACGTTGTTTTCTTGTTAGTCGCGGGACTCAAAACCAGGACTCTTTGCTCCAGCAAGAGTAAAGAATCGCTGGCTCGTGGACGGTGGTCTGGTGGATCCGGTGCCCGTCAGTGTCGCCAGGGCGGTGGGAGCTGATATTGTTATTGCGATAGATCTCAGCAGCGGAAATATCTCAAAGCAAAAACGGAAAAAACAAAAATCCCGATGGGACAAGACACCGGTCGAACAAGAAGAGAGTAAAAATGAACTGATTAAAAAATTATCAGAACATTATGAAAAAGCTGGATTAAGCTTTAAAAACAAAATCAATGATCTATTAAAAAAAGAAGCCTCTACACCGGATATTATAGAGACTGTTACAACCTCGATCAACATTATGCAGGATCGGATAACCCGCATAAATCTTGCAGTGACCCCTCCGGACGTTTTAATACAACCACACCTGGGAGAATTAACGATGCTGGATTTCGACCAGGTTGAACATACAATCGAGGAAGGTTATATCAGGGCAAAAGAGAAAATCGAAGATATAATGATCATGCTTGAATTGTAGTTATCCCGTCTGTCAATTTTTAAAGACTGAGATAGTTTCAGGCAAAAGGACTTATGAAAACGTCGTCCGAAAAATTTCATTTTACATCGCGTAACCGAATCATAAAAATTCTGAAATTTAGAGTTTCGGCTATAGCACAAAACTTTGAAAAATTGTACCTTCCGTTCGCACACCCCATCAAAATTCAGCTCGTCCCTATTTTATACCCCGCAATTTGAATGGTTGCCAAAAATCGATGATTTATATATGCATTATGATGCGTGCTTCGCGCGCTGCGATTTTATAGTGTCTGATCGCTTCCAATGATGACGATTTGAAGGGGGAGTGGCCAATGTACGTATACTTAAATGGAAGCATTGTGAGTGAAGAAGATGCCAAGATTTCGGTTTTTGATCATGGATTCCTATACGGCGACGGTGTTTTTGAGGGTATAAGAGCCTACAATGGAAGAATCTTTTGTATCGATGAGCATATCGATCGCTTATATGAATCCGCCGGATCCATCATGATCAAAATACCGCTCAGCCGCAAAGAGATGAAAAATGCGATTATTGAGACCGTCAGGCGAAACGATTTGAAAGATGCCTACATACGGCCGGTTGTCAGCCGAGGAAAAGGGGCACTGGGACTTGATCCCAGAGTCTGCGCCGAGCCCACGATTGTCATCATTGTGGACGCTGAAACCCGTCACCCGGAAGATGTGCGTGCGAAGCCGTTAAGCCGGCAAGGCATCAAGGTTATCACCACCGCCTGGCGGCGCAATGGACCGGATATACTCAGCCCGCGGATCAAGTCGACGAATTACCTGAATAACATCCTCGCCAAACTGCAGGCCAATGCCGCTGGCGCGCAAGATGCGATATTTTTAAATGAACAAGGTTATGTTTGCGAGCTGACCGGCGATAACCTCTTCATTATCAAGGAAGCCCGGGTAATTACGCCACCCTTATGGTCTGGCGTCCTGGACGGCATCACAAGACGTGAGGTTTTGCGTGTTGCCGCTGAACAGGGTTTCGAAACAGCAGAAGAACCCTTAAGCCTGCATGACCTGTACACTAGTGATGAATGCTTCTGCACAGCCACGCGTATCGAAGTTTTACCCATTGTCTGGATCGATGGCAGGCAGATCGGAGATGGGATGCCGGGTCCCACCACCGTTAAGCTCATGGAAGCCTATATTGCGCTCGCCAAACGGGAAGGCACGCTGATTTATGCGGAATAATTAAGATCTGAGGCCGGGGCGTTTTTCCCGTCATGCCCGCGCCAGCGCCTGCCCCCGTGAGATGGGGACGGCAACCAGCGATTCCAGCAAAACAATTCAAGATGAAAAAGGAGGGATTCAGCAGCGGCTATGAACCCATCCTCACAACAATTTGCACATTGCGTCCACAAACCCAACAAATTTCCAGCCCCTCCAAATTTCAGTTTTACGACATCGGAAAAAAGCAAAGAGCTGTAAAATGTTATAATCGAATACGTAATCCACTAGAATAACAGATGGGCAATCAGGCATGAAATCGTATTTTACGACTTCAAGACCCCAGCATACAATTAAATTTTAGATAATGAATCCTCTAAAATGTTTATAGCGTCAGTTACTTGTTCTTCTGTTATGACCAGTGGCGGACAAAGGCGAACTGTATTCGTGCCCAATCCACCTGTTGGAATGCCGCCGCCTAAAAGTAAACCGCGATCCTCACATTCTGTAACCAGCTTTAGCGTACAATCCGAATCCGGCCGTCTGCTTGCTCTCGATTCAATTATTTCCAAACCCAGGAAAAGACCCTTACCCCTGACGTCACCAATGACTTCGAATTTCGTTTGAAGTTCCTCGAGTCCCTTTTTCAAAAGTGCTCCCATTCTGGTGCTTTTCTCCAAGAGGTTTTCACGCACAATCACTTCTATGTTCGCTAATGCTACCGCGCATTGAAATGAATCCCCCATATGAGTCGCACCCTGATCAAACCCATTTGCTATCGCTCTTTCGGCAATATCATCGGTTGTAACCACAGCGGCTACAGGAACACCTTGACCGAGCGCTTTTGACGTCGTCAAGATATCCGGCACGATATCATAGTGTTCAAAGCCAAACCACTTTCCCGTTCGACCCATTCCTGTGAGCGACTCATCAATGATCAATAACATTTCTCTTTCGTTACAAATCTGGCGCAGACGCATAACCCATTCTACAGGTGGGACAATCGTACCTCCAACGCCCTGCATAATTTCGATGAGCATCGCTGCAGGCTGGCCGGAAGTTGTCCTATCGATGACGTCTTCGGCGTAGGAAAGACATGAGAGTTTGCAGGGAAGCGTTTCGTTAAAAGCACACCGGTAGCAATACGGGGCAGGAATGAAAGTAGATCCAGGTAGAAGAGGTCCATAGCCAGCGCGAGCACCCCTGCTAATGCTGGTATAAGACTGACTGCCTGCGGTTCTGCCGTGGTAGCCCCTTAAAAGGGCGACCACTTCGAAGCGTCCGGTATATTTTTTTGCCAGCCGCAGTGAAGCCTCG
Organism: Desulfobacterales bacterium; assembly: GCA_041559695.1. Lineage (GTDB taxonomy): Bacteria > Desulfobacterota > Desulfobacteria > Desulfobacterales > JAHEIW01 > JAHEIW01. Next base: position 3,701 of record JBFFCW010000136.1, on the reverse strand, counting down.
ACAGACTCAGCGCCCGTGGATAGAAAAAAAGATTTCGTAAGCGGATCAGGCACAATTTCAGAAAGTTTTTTTGATAGAAGCACTCGTGGTATATTCAAAACCCTTATACTATTTTGCATGAGCAACGCTATTTGCTCCCTTATTCGCTCAAGAACCACTGGGTGACTGTGCCCGGCGACCATTGCCATTTGGCCTGATTCGAAGTCCAAATACTTCTTTCCCTCGACGTCCCAGACTTCAACGCCCTTTCCTTTTTCCAGCACAATAGATCGGGTTTTCCGGACCTGAGCACGATATTTACGATCCAGCTCAACCCAATAATCATTTTTACTCGTTATCTTTTCTCGATTTAAGCGATCGTCTTGCATATTGATTTCCTCCTCACGTTCAGGAATGTCATCGCTAGTGCCTGAACGAAAAGCCACATTTTTCTTGCGGCGATGAAGCTTTATTTAGCGCACGATGTGTTGATTACCGGATTCTGGTGGTGATAATCAAGATTTAATTCAATATATCGTGTTTTGCACCATTTGAATTTTCTTGAGTTTTGGTGTTGTATATGAAAAAGATAAATTCGGTTTCTGGAAATTTTAAATTCTTGAAATTGCATCTATAAATCTGAATTTTAACGGTTTTGCATATATTCTCAAATAAATCGGAAATTTTAATAATCTGGGGAGACAGGTTATGCTTAACCAAATTTTGCTTTACTCAGGCTCGGCATTCATTTTATTCTGGGGGGCCGCCCATCTCTTTCCAACGCGCTCTGTTGTCTCAGGATTTGGGGAGATATCCGCTGACAATAAACGAATCATTACCATGGAATGGATTATCGAGGGGATTGCGTTGATTTTTATTGGATCGATCAATGCTATTGTGACCGCTATTGATCATACAAGTTCAATCTCTTTGGCGATTTACCTTAGTTCAGCAGTTGTTCTCATTGTTTTGGCCTTGGTTTCGCTTCTCACGGGATTTAAGATCAGTTTTCTCGCATTCAAACTATGTCCTGCGATATTCATTACATCTGCTGTTCTGATAATTCTGGGAGGCCTTCTTTAGATGTGTTGGGAAATAAAGGGAATGGGGCGGCACTTACCCCTTATCCTCCACCCATTCCTTGGACAGATTTACGGCAGCGACGGCATCGGGTCCACAGGCATCCGCATCGGCATACTTTCTGACCTTCTCATCAACCGCACCGCCGCCTACCATTATTTTGACCTGATCACGTAACCCCGCATTTTTGATGACATCAACCGTGTTTTTCATGGATTCAAGGGCCGTGGTCAACAACGCACTCATGCCCACAATTGCGGGCTGAAATTGGCTGATCGCCTCAACGAATTTTTCTGCGGGTACATCGACACCCAAATCGTGAACTTCAAAACCATTGATATCCAGCAAAAATACGACGATGTCTTTTCCAATGTCGTGAATATCTCCTTTGACTGACCCGATGACCACCTTACCTTTCGCTTCAGTTTTTTTGTTGGATTCTTTTCGCATAAAGGGCTTGGCTATTTTGGATATCCGCTTTAACATCTCACCGGATAGAATCAGTTCGGGCAGAAAATATTTACCGGTTTCAAACTGTTTGCCGACAATTTTCAGGGCCTCGCGGCAATGCTCTAATACCTGCAGTGGGTCCTCACCAGCATCCAGCATTTTTTGCGCCAGCTCCATGGCTTCGGCTTCGCGCATGTTGACCATGGCATCAACCAAATCATCAGGCATCACTTATCTCCTCATTGGTAAATTCCGTAATCTTTTGAAAATTCGATCATGGTCTTCACGTTTTCAGGCTTGGATCCTTGCATGCCGGCTCCGGTGGAAAAAATAAATCCACCGCCATTGCCGGCGACATCGATAAGCTCCTTGCAATAGGCTTTGACATCATCGGGCGTTGCGGTGCAAAGCAAAGATAGCGGTACATTGCCGGCAATACAGGCCACCCGGCCAATCGTCTTTTTTGCCCGGGCCATGTCGGTTAGGTCAAACCACCAGACGACTTTTCCTTCAGGCACATCGCTAATTATCTCCAGGCGTTGATTATAGCCGCCTTCAGCAAACAGTTGCGGGACCATGCCTTCATTCGCTAGCCCGATAATTACTTTCCGGAGGGTCGGCCAGTAAAATGTCTGAAACTGTTCTTCAGACATGAAGGCGTCGGCCCCCTTGTGCAGGGGGATAAACGGCATGATGTGGCCGGTGGCCTTACATGAGGCAACGCCGGATTTGATCATAAACGGTGTTATCCTTTCACAGGCTTCTATCAGTTCATCCGGATGCCGGTATATGTCCATCAAAATTTCTCTTGTGCCCCTCAACGTGTCGCCGATCACATCAAAAGGCGCTTTGGTAAATCCGCCTGAAAAGGCCGGATAGCCCTTGCCCATTATAGAGCCGTTTAACCGGCGCAGCGCGTCGCGCCATCGGATTGTTTCTTCGCCTGCTTTTGTCAGGCTGCTGAATGCGGACTGGATTTCTTTGTCGCCGAATGGAAATAAAGCCGGCGGAATGCAGGGAATTTCGTTGACAGGAGGAAGCAACGGCATGTTTTTCAGAGGTTTTAAGGTACCGAAAATACGCGGAAAAAACTTATTCATGAAAAAACCGGTGGGGTCATCGATTAGGTCCTGATACTCATCAGCTTTCATAATCTCTTTTTCCACGTACTGGTATTCGCTGTGTTCGGATACCCCGTGTCCGGGCCACCGGCCGAGTTTGAAATCCAGAATGTCCAGTACCCTGCCCGGCACCACGGTCGTGGGAGCGTTGTAGGCATCCGGTGTGAGTTCGTCGCTATACTTTTGCCAGGCCAGTGCCAATGCATCATAATCATACATGGCGTCGTACATGCTGAGGCCGGCATATTGAATTGGAAAAAATCCGGCTGAAGGGCATATGGGGATTCTTTGGGGGGCCTTTTTAAGCTGGATCGCATCTTTTATCAGCAGGACCCTGGCTTTATAATCCGCTTCAGCTTCAGAGCCGACAAAGGGGATTCCTTTGCCCGAGAGCCATGTGTCAAACTGGGCTTCTTGGTTCTGATCCGCATCTGCTGCAACTTCAAGAAATCGCTCTTTCATTGTTTTTCCTTCATCGTATTTCAGAATCAATTTTGTGATCTAGCTTTTGGGTCCTATTCTGGACTGAAGCGGGCCTCGATTTCCGCAACAATTTCATTCAGGTAGTTGGAATAAAGCGCTATATTTTCTTTTGTTATCAGTGTAATCCGCATCCTTTAAAACGCGGCGCCCTTCAGATCATTACGAAACAACGATTGATACGCATGCATTCGATACCGCCATCGCACCGGGAGTGCTCTTCCCCAGTCCCGGCGGGCTTACCTTTGATGAAACCGCGGATCTGGTAAGGGGAATTGCTCTGAAATGGCCAATTGTGGGGTTGAACGTGTTCGAGGTTCGGCCGCTGCTGGATACCAACAACTCAGCCGCTTCAATAGTTGCGCAGTTGGTCATGAATTTTAGCGGTACCCTGGCCCGCAGTGGTCAAATTGGCAATATGAGTCAAACTAAAAAGGTGCCGCTTTTCTTAATAAAACGGAAATTTTTCCCAGAATTCCTTTTCGTCGTCTTGCCATTGGGAACCGAACTTCTTTTCGAAAAAAGCCCCCATGCGGTCATACCAGCGGACCCAGGTGTTTTTACCCTGTTCCTGAGCCTCGAGAACATCGT
>JBFFCW010000135.1:0-9178 GCA_041559695.1 Desulfobacterales bacterium | reverse complement strand
GAGGTCGTTACGGTCAACGGCCACAGCTATGCCAGGAAAAAAAGCGAAAATACGAATTTCGCCATTTTGGTCAGCAGTGCATTTACGGAACCCTTTGACGACCCCATTGGATACGGATTGTACATCGCCAGGCTGGCAAACCTTCTGGGCAATGGTCCCATTGTTCAACGACTGGGAGATCTGCTGGCCGGACGGCGCAGCACAACGGAACGCATCAGTCGCTGTCTGACGCGGCCAACGCTTCCTGAGGCCACTCCCGGTGATTTAAGCTTCGTGTTTCCCTACCGGCACCTTCAAAGCATTATTGAAATGCTCCGGGCACTCGAAAAAATAGCACCGGGTGTAAATTCTCGCCATACGCTTCTGTACGGGGTTGAAGTAAAATTTTATTCCAATCGCATTGAATTGTCTTCGGAATTGGAAACCGGTGTGCAGAATTTGTTTGCCATTGGTGATGGGGCCGGCATCACCCGGGGATTGATCCAGGCTTCTGCCTCCGGCATTCTTGCTGCCCGCACCATCGCTCAACGGCTTAATGGCGGTGGTGATTAGTTCTTTAAAAGGGAGATTTGAATTTTTCGATAAACTCTTAAAAAATCAATCCCGAAAACACGAAATTTAAAAAGCACGAAATATTATCTTATGGTTTTTTTTGTGTTTCCATTCTTTCGTGCTTTCGTGGTAAAAAAATCTGAAAGGGGGCGCTATGAGCGAATCCGTTGTCTACACATCCAAGGTAAAAATCGAACGGGTCAAAGGCCCCTTGCGTCGGGCCTATTTGCCCCAGGAAGATGAACCGGTGCTGTTTGGCGTTCATTCAGAAATCGCCGAGCACTACGGTGTTGACCCTCAGGTCCACGAACCTCATGCCACCACGCTGGATTACGTTGTCGCCGCCACGGCCGGCTGACTGACCGGGACCTTTGGCGGCGCGCTGGAAGCGCGCGAAATCCCGGCCGGTGAAGGCCGACTGATTTCAGAGGCAAAAGGAGAGATTGAAAAAGACGGCAAGGTGCTGGTCATTCGCCGGATTCATGTAACCTATCAGCTTAAATTAAAACCGGAGCAGCAGGAGACCGCTCAGAAGGTCCATGGATTCCACGCTGATTTTTGCCCGGTTGCCCGGTCGATCAAAGGCAGTATCGATGTGAGCACTGAGCTCAATATGGAAGACAGCTAAATCCGGCGTCTGGCTGCTGGCCGAAACAGAGAAAAGCAGCTGTGGTCACATCACAACCGGTTACCGCGGGCAGGGATAAACGACTCGACTGAGCTCGCCGCAGTACCCGCCTCCACAACCAAAAGGTGAATCGATTATGCAGGGGCGGGCTTTACGACCGCCCGCAGAGCCAACGCCAGCAGCTAGCGACCAGAGGCCAGCGACCAGTCGCCAGTAGCCAGAAGACGAAAGGAAAAAAAATGGTTGATATTCGTCTGTTTGGTAAGCTTCGGCGGTTTATCAAAGAACCCGAAGCGGGTCATGCCAATATCATACGGGTTGCTCCTCAGCCGGAAGAAACGCTGCAGCAACTTTTGGCTCGCATCGGAATCCCGATTGATGAGATTTATACGATTTTTCTCAATTCCAAACTGCTCGCATCCCGCACTCTAATGGCATACCGGATGGGGTATCAGCAGGTTCACGAAGACCCGCTCGATTGGAACCTGGAAGTTGCGCTCAAGGCGGGGGACCGGATCGGCCTTTTTGGAAGAGACATGGCGGCCCTGGTTGTTTAGCCGCTTGCTAAATTTACCCAGCATGAAAATTCGCCTGTTCGCTCGCGCTGACCTATCAAATGACGGCTCATTACGATAAAATTGCCGAACAATACCAAGCCTCTAAACGCCTGCCCTTTCGCGAATACGTTGAATGGTATTCATACCGTAAATTGTTAGGCGATGTATCAGGAAAATCAGTTCTCGACCTGGCATGCGGTGAAGGGTTTTATACCCGACGGATAAAACGCATGGGTGCAGAATCGGTTGTCGGTGTCGACATCTCCGCGAAGATGATTCAATTAGCTGAATTCCAGGAAGAAAACCATCGGCTTGGAATCGCTTATTTCGTCAGCGATGTCATGACGCTCGGAAGCGTTGACAGCTATGACCTGGTGGCTGCCTCCTATCTCTTGAATTACGCCCGATCAAAACGGCATCTGCTTAAAATGTGTGGGACGATAGCTGCCAATTTAAAGTCTGGTGGTCGTTTTGTCAGTATCAATAACAATCCGGATCAGTCCGTGGAATCTTTTCCCGTCTGTAAAAAATATGGGTTCACCAAAAACATTTTCGGACCGCTCCAAGAAGGTGCTGCCATAACCTATGAATTTTTCAGACAAGGCCAAAAGTTTCGCTTTGATAATTATTATCTAAGCCGCGATACTCATGATTGGGCCTTTAAACAGGTCGGCTTTAAAACGATCAAATGGCATAAAATTGGAGTATCGCCTGCCGGGGTTAAAAAGTTTGGCGAAGCATTTTGGCAGGATTTCATTGACGCTGAGCCGATAATCGGAATTGAATGTAAACGGTAAGGAATTAGTGTTGAGCTGAGACATATCGAGAAAAAAAATTGAAAGAACATTTTAGACGCTTTATCCTTTTTCTTTTTATAACCCTTGGGATCGGAGGCTGTACGTCTTTTTTGCAAACGGACAGGCAAAAATTCCCTCAAATCCCAAGCAGAGATTCATCTTATACCTGGTCCAGCTTTTTCAATAATGGTTGCGGTCCGCAAATGGAATTCAAAGTAAATGGGGAAGATGAGGCGACTCTGGTTTACCCATGTTCAAATGGAAAAAAGATTCGCCAGTATGCCAGGCGGCATCAGCGTTTAAACAAAATAGAATTGTGGGCAGCATCAGATTTGCCGCTTGAACAGCTTTACGAATTATCAAACAGCAAGTGCCGCGCGTCATTGATATATCTGGGTTCAGCCCATGCCACCATTGAATTTCCCTGTGCCCTAATTCATATGACGGTAACCGCTGATATTATCATCAGAGAAAAGAGAACGGATATAATCCTAATTCAACTAAAACCCAGAAAAGCTTTGATTATATACAGTGATGGGACTCAAGAATTTCGTGTTGAAGAGGAACGTTTGACACCTGTGGGACCCTTTAAGCCCCTTAAAACGCCATTACCATTTTTTCGCATGACTTAAAACAAAATCGACCACTCTCCTAAAACCAACAAAAAACTGGAGCATTGTAAATACATTTGGTGCCAGACTTAATTTTCAGAAGCTTCAGGTAACTGAATCATTCAGATGCAAGATCAGGATTTTTTAAAAGATTTCGAGAAATGTGAACTCTGTGAACATCGATGCAAGGTCAATCGGCTTGAGGGGGAAACCGGGATTTGCAAGGTGACCCTGCCGTTGGTGGCCTCTGCGACTTTGCATCCGGCACCACCGGAGAGTTATACGGTTTTCATGGCAGGCTGCAACTTCAAATGCCTGCATTGTCAGAACTGGACGATATCACAATATCCGGACAATAAGTGTAAGCAAAGCGGATACATTGAGCCGGCGGAACTGGCTCAGGAATGCATTCGGCAACTCAACTCCCGATACGGGAAAACCATGCGGGCTGATCGAATTTTTTTCTCCGGGGGCGAGCCCACAATCCACCTTCCGTACATTGAAAAGGTTGTCGCAGATGCCCGCAAGATCAAACCCAAAACCAAAGTGAATTTTGACACCAATGGGTACATGACCGAAAAAAGTTTGCAGCGGATTTTAAATTTTGCCACATCGATCACCTGTGATTTAAAAGCCTATCAAAATGAGACCCATCTTGCGCTGACAGGCGCATACGCCAAACCCGTTTTGAAAAATGCTGAATTTATCGCTAAACATGCCAAAAATAAACTGTGGGAGTATCGTATTGTCGTGATCCCCAAAATAAATGAGGTCGAAATTCAGCCCTTGGCCGAGTTTATTGCTTCCATCGATCCGACCCTGCCAGTTTGTTTTTTAGCATTCAGGCCCAATTTTGTTTTCGAAAATCATCCCGGGGCGACACTCAGGCTAATGGATAGATGCGTTGAAATAGCGGAACAATCCGGACTCAAAAATGTGTACTGGTCAGGACATGCGGGTATTTCGGGAAAGATCCTGGACATTGACTTTGAGATGAAACAAAGTTATCGATCAAATGAAGCTCAACTGACCGGATCATATGCAAAAGATGCGGGTTGCCGGACTCACCCCCGCAACTGTAGCATGTGCCTTTCAAATCTTGAATGTAAACTTAAGAGATATACTCCTCAAAAATCAACCTGAGGCCACATTTTTTTCCGGAATCAAGTTAAATGGGCTCAAATTATAAAGAAACTGCTCGCTTAATGGTTGATCTAAAGCCGTGTGTGGCCTTAACCGGTGCCGGGATTTCAGCCGAAAGCGGCATTCCGACGTTTCGCTCCAGGGGCGGTTTGTGGGAAAAATATGATCCTGTGGTGTATGCGTCCATCAAGGCCTTCCGGGAGGACCCGTCCAAATACTGGACCATCCGCGGCGAATTCATCCGCAGCTACGATACCTATCAGCCGAATAACGCCCATCTTGCACTGGCTGAACTCGAAAAAATGGGTATTGTGCAGCATGTGATTACCCAGAACATTGACGGTCTGCATATAAAAGCCGGCAGCAGAAATGTAACGGAAATTCACGGGAGCCTCAGGGAGACGTATTGTCTGCAATGCGGCAAGGAATTCATCGCCCCGCATGTGCCGGACGGCATGCCGCCTTATTGCGAGTGCGGCGGGGTGCTCAAGCCCAACACGGTGTTGTTCGGCGAGCAACTGCCGGACGGCGCCCTGGAAACCGCCTATCATGAATCGGCAACCTGCAAGCTGATGCTGGTCATCGGCACCTCTGCGGTGGTTCAGCCGGCAGCTTCTCTGCCGGTTTTGGCTCAACAGAAAGGGGCCAAAATCGTGGAAGTCAACATCGAGCGCGCATTTCCCGGGGCGGATTTAGTGGTCGCACAAAAAGCCGGTGTCGGCCTTTCAGGGATTTTGGAGGAGGTCAAAAAGATTTTGGGATAGGGAGGGAAAATGTCATTTTGGGATTTGAAGAATTTAAAACTGGAAGCGTTCCGGCCCGGAATATTCAGCCAAGTCGAAATTGGCGATCGGCTGATAATGGCGTGCATGGAAATCGAGGCGCATCAGGAAGATCCCGGCCATGAGCATCCTTTTGATCAATGCGGAATTGTTGTGCAGGGTCAGATTGAAATGTTTATCGGAGATGAGCACAGAATACTGGCAGAAAATGAAACCTATTTCGCTCCTGCAGGCATAAAGCATGGCTGGAAAACCTCCGACGGACCGGCCAAGATTTTGGATGTATCCATAAAACAAAACTAGACTTGTCAATTTATGACCACCCCTTTCTGTTTAAAGGAGGATTCATGTCTAAGGTTAATATCGAGGCCCATGATGCCGTAGCCGTTCTGCGATTAAACAACGGTGTCACCAACGCCATCAGTCCAGAATTGGTGGATGATTTAGCAAAGACGGTAAAACAAATAGAAAGCAAATTTAGGGGAATGGTTTTAGCCGGTGGGGATAAGTTTTTCTGCATCGGCCTGGATTTACCGACACTGCTCCAGTTAGACCGACCGGATATGACTGAATTTTATGTCCGGTTTAACCAGGCGGTTTTGGATCTTTATACGTTGCCGATGCCCACCGCTTGCGCCATGGATGGCCATGCCACTGCCGGTGGGGCCATCATTGCCTTGAGTTCCGATTTCCGCGTCGTATCCTCGGGCCGCAGGCTCATCGGCTTTAACGAAGTCAAAATTGGCCTGCCGACCCCCTATCTGGCCGACGTAATCCTGAGACAGATCGTTGGTGATCGCTGTGCCACTGAACTGATGTTTACCGGGGAATTTGTTGAGACGCAACAGGCGCAAAAAATCGGTTTGATTGATGACCTCTTTCAGCCGGAAGATCTGGAAGAAAAGGCAGTCGCTAAAATCGCAGAATTGGCAGCCTTGCCGCCATGCGGAATTACGATAATTAAAAATAACCGCGTTGAGGCGGTAAGCGCCAGATACGAAGAAATGCGCAGCGCGGATGCCGATTGGTTTCTGAACTGCTGGTTCAAACCGGCGGTTCAGGAGCTTTTACGGGAGGCCGCTAAGAAGTTCTAGAAAGGGTTTAAAAATACATCTAACGCTCTTGCTCTGTGCTATAAAACGATTTAAGATGATCGAATTAAACCGGTTGAGTCCGTTGAGCCCGTTAGCCCGTTGCCGGTTGGCTTGTTGAAAAATAAAATCAGACATTTTTCCTTATTAAACGGCCTAACGGAACCACGCGCTCAACGGGCAACCGGCTAACCGACTATAAAGACACTTTGCAATTGACCCGACGGGCCGGCCTAAGATAGTGTGGGTGGAAATTGAGCCGCCGGCTCAATTGATAGAAAGCTTACGATGGAATTTGATAAAGGCAAGATTACATTTATTTTTCTGGGCATCCTGGTGCTGGTTGCCGTAGGGGCTGTGTTAAGAACCGCCCAATCGGTCATCCTTCCATTGGTCATTGCCTGGCTGCTGTCCTTTCTTGTCGGCCCGGCGATCAATTTCATGACCGCCCGTAAAATACCGACTACGCTGGCCGTTTTAATCATCTTGATTGTTATGCTCGGTATTTTTTATTTATCCGGCACATTTTTGTATGCCCGGTTTGCGGCATTTGTCGAAGCCTACCCGAGATATCATGCGCGCTTCACGGATCTGATTGCCATGATAACCAGCAAATGGAATCTGGAATTTGATCCCCTTGCAGGCATCAACTGGGGGCAGAACATCGGGCGCTTTCTGGCATCTTTTTCGCGATCCATTTTCGCGTTTGTCTCCCAGCTGGTTCTGGTAAGCATATTCCTTTTTTTCATTTTGCTGGGCAAACCCTTTTTCCGATTTAAAATTCTTAAATCTTTTTCATCTGAAGACGCCGACCAGATTGCCCGCATTACCTTTTCAATTACCGGCCAGATCCGGCGCTATCTGTCCCTGCAATTTTTGATCAGCTTTACCACCGGCATTCTGGTATGGCTGGTGCTGGAATTTATCGGAGTGGATTTTGCTGTAACCTGGGGCGCACTGGCGTTTTTCCTTAATTTTATTCCAACGGTCGGTTCGATAGTCGCTTCTATACCTCCTGTTTTGCTTGCGCTGGTTCAATTCTATCCCTCTGTTTGGCCTGCTGCGATCACCCTTTTATCGGTGACCACCATCCAGATGGGCATGGGAAACGCCCTGGCGCCCAAGATCCTGGGGGATCAGTTGAACTTAAGCCCGGTGGTGGTTCTGCTTTCGCTGTTATTCTGGGGCTGGCTGTGGGGCATTGTCGGGGCGCTGCTGTCGATACCCATCGCGGCGGCAATTAAAATCGTTTGTGAAAATATCCAAACCCTGCATCCCATCAGCGTCATGATGGGCTCCGGCAAAACGTTCCGGCGTGAATTTAAAGATTCATAAGGCAATCAACAAAAGAAATTACGCCCGCAAATCCGCCCGATTCTTACATCCCAATAACCAAACTACCAAATATTTTTAATCAAACGTTGGGGCGGGGTTTATCCCCGCCCCTGCATCAAGTCTGCATTTTTTGTTTTAAATCCGCAATCTGCAATCCAAAATCCATAATCCAAAAGACATTGTGAACTTGATCCCCAATGGCCGGAATTTGTCTGATAACAAGGCGCTATTCGGTTCAAAAACGGAGCGTACGCGTGAGTACCTGAGTATTTCGAAGCGGCTAGCAACGCAGGTATCGGGCAAATTCCGGCCATTGGGGGTCAAGTTCTACCAGCCGGCCTCTTTTTTTAGGGATCGCAGCGTCCTCACCAGACACTCCTTTAGCGTGGCATTCACGTTTTCACCGGTAATGGCACTGGCGGCATAGGAGGGCGCTTTGAGCTGGTGATTATAGATCTTTTCCATTTCTTCAACCGGCATCAGCGGGACCCCTTCAGCGGCGAGGTCGCGCTTATTGTACTGAAGCACAAGGGGAATTTTCATGATGTTTTGACCGTAACCCTTTAAATTTAAGGCAAGGTCTTTTAGGGAAAGGAGGTTTTTTTCATGGCGGACTTTAAGGGAATCAGCAACAAATACTAATCCGTCGACACCTTTTAAGACCAGTTTGCGGGTGGAGCCGTATTTTACCTGGCCCGGTACCGTATACAGCTGAACCCGCACATCGCAGCCCTTGATTTTACCGACACCCATGGGCACAAAATCAAAAAAAAGCGTCAGGTCCCCTTTGGTTTTAATCGAAACCATTTCATCGGTCATTAATTTGCGGCTTTTTTGAAAAATATATTGCAAATTTGATGTTTTACCGCCCCTACCCGGGCCGTAATACACGATTTTGCATTCAACTTCCCGTTTTTTCAAATTAATAATAGCCATTATCAAATAATTATGAAAACCCGTCGAAAAAGTGTCAATCCGAAAGAAGTATTAACAAACATTCAAATTCATTGAAAATAGATGTCATTGTATTATCGGCATTTCGGCCCCAAATCTTGAATGCAAAAAAATAAGCCGGGAACCGACTCCCGGCTTATTTTACATTTTATTCGACAAACCCAGTTAAAACAAGGGTTTATTTATAATCAGAGCTATGTGAGGCCGCTACATCGGTTTCGACGGCCTGTTCATCTCCGATTTTGAGCGCTTTATCGAGAATTTCCGCGGCTTCATCGATCTGATCTTCGGTGATGATCAGCGGCGGCGCAATCACCAGGGTGTCATACCAGGGGGCCATATACAGGCCGTTTTTCATGGCCTCGCCGGCAATCTTACCTGTCATCAGCGCCTTGGCTCTGAGTTTGTCGGCTTTCGTATCAAACGGCTCTTTGGTCTCACGGTTTTTCACGATTTCAAGCGCCCAGAAATGCCCGATTCCGCGGACGTCACCAACACAGATGTGCTTATCACCCAGTTCATATAGTTTTTTCTCGAGGTGCTGGCTGACTTTTTGCGGCAGGCCGGATTTGAATAATTTATCATATTCCGCCACTGCTGCCGGAATGGCCGACACGGCCAGTGCGTGATAGGCATAGGTGTGGCCGTGGCAGAAAAACTCATCTTCGAAATGGCTTTTGACTTTTTCGGTGGTCATGGTGATCGCCACCGGGGTGTATGCATTGCTG
>JBFFCW010000134.1:0-9179 GCA_041559695.1 Desulfobacterales bacterium | reverse complement strand
TGACCAGGCGATATGCGGAAGATACCTGGGTGCCGCCGGCCACCGCCGAATTGTAGTAGGTGTGAAAGTCTTTTACCTCTGAAGCTTCGGTGTCATGCAGGATAAAACGCGTTTCCACCTGCATGGCATACTGATATAGCAACCAGCTGTATATCAATACATGCTGGGTGACGACCAGCTCCGTTGATTTGCCGGCCATCGAACCGGAGTAATCCCGCAGAAAAAAGACCATCGCCTGAGACTCAAAATCCTTTTCACGCGACAGTACCCGATAGACCATGTCCGCAGGTGAAATCAGAAATTCGGCAGGGTCAATGGCGTTAATATCCGGCAGGTTGCCGAGATGAATGTTGGTTTCGACAATTTTTTTCAGGGTGGCCTTTTTATCCAATAGCTGGCCGAAGCCGCGGTGTCGATCGGTGAGATCATAGGTGTAACGGGTGAGGGATCGTTTTTTGCCTTTGTCCTTGAGGTTCGGCAGTTGAAATTTTTCGGTCAGGATCCGGCCCAGATCATAGGCGTTGGATTCCATTTCGTGCTGAGCGCCTTCCCCCTGTCCCGGACCGGTTCCCCCGTCTTGATCCGGCGCATGGACCGGTTGCTCACCGATCACCTCGCCTTCTTCCCCGTCGCCGGATCCGCCAGAGGACTCTTCTTCGGCGGTTTGCAATGAGGGGTCATGAATAAATTTTTCTTCAACGGTCGAAGGAACGACCACAACCTTGTCTTTGCCGGCTTTGCCCGGTTTGATCAAACGGCCCACGTTTATTTTACGCGGGAACCCGTCTTCTTCGCGCTGCTTATCCCGTTCGAGCAGGTCATCGATGGATCGCAGGCTGGTGTTATGGGTACTTTGCAACGCGGTGATGCCCTGTAAAAATGTCAGGTCATCATAGTTGTAAATATTCTGGTACTTACGGAATGATTTATAGGATCCGTGCCAGCCGCTATCGGGTAAAATATGGGAGCCGGCTGATTCCATCTCAGCAAGAATCTTGCGCTCCTGCTCGGGCGCCAGTCCTTTTTCTTTCAAACGTTGGTAAAGCGCTACAAGTTTTGGATCCATGATTACCCCGGCGTTAGGCTTCAGGCATCAGGCAAAAGGCGTAGAAATAAAAAAATAACTTTTGTGCTCTCCGTGCCAAGTGCCATGCGCCCTGCTATTTTTTTCCGGATTCCGCAATCCGCAATGCACAATCCGAAATCCGATTACTTTTCATCTTCCTGCGTGCAAAAGTACTCGATGGTTTTTTGCGCGCAGGTGCGGCAGTAGCCCAGTTTTTTGAGCATGGTTTCGATCATGCGATCGTACAGCTTCTGGTTTTCCTCATTGGTGCGGTTGGCCAGCGCGCCGATCAGGCTGCCGGCGCCGGCGATGTCGGATTTGAGGCGAACATCGGTCACGGCTTTGACCAGCTCCAGGTTGTCCATAAAATCGTAATCCGGATCAACTGAAATCTTCTGGCCGTATATTTTGCGGATCGAAGTTCGAAAGGACTCACGCTGTTCTTCTGTTTTGAGTCCCAGCCGTTCCTCCACACTGTTGATGTAGCGTTCATCGATTTTCAAGGCCTTTAGCTCGCCGTTTTGCGGGTCTTTGTATTTCCACATCTTATCGGCGCCCAAGTTTTCGGCGTCAATTCCGATGATCATGTTTACATAGTTCATGACATCCTTGCGAATGGCGTAGGGTTCATCCATATAGGCGTTGAACATTTCGGTCATAATCCGTTCGCGATACAAGCCTTTGCCGGTTTTGAGATCTTCAAGGTATTTGGCCCGATCGTTGGCTTCGGTAACATAATCCAGAACAATGCGTTCCAGTGCCTTAAAGATATCATAAGCGAACATGCACTGGCCTTCATTGGTTTCTGAGCTTTCAATCAGCAACTGGATGGCCCGGCCCAGATTCCGCTGCCCCAGGCCTTTCTGGCCAAAGCGGTTGATGATCTCCGGATCCTGGTTGAGGGTGTCGATGACTTCCGCCAGTGTTTTAATGCTTTTTTCGCCGGCGACCTCTCCGGCGGCCAGTTTCATGGTTTCCACCGGCGTCAGTTTCTCGGAGCGCGGCAGGCGGCTCAAAACGGAAGCGACTGAAGCGGCGTAATTCAGATTGGGATCCTGGTGCAGGTCTTCGCGGGTCAGGGTGGTGCGGGTTTCGCTTCCGATGGTATAAGCGGTCAGTTCTCTCTGGAGCTTGTAGTTGGTGTTGTGGGACACATAGCAGATCCGGCAGCGGTCGACGATGGGCGCTTCTTCCTTTTCCGACAGAAAGCGGTGAAATTCGGAGTTGTTGCTGGTGGCTACAATTAAGGTATCGATCGGCCACTTGAAACCGTCGATCTCAATGTTGCGGTTTTGAATGACACCCAGATAGACCTGGACGAGGTCTTTTTTGTTTTTGTATATTTCATCACTGAAATGAATCCCTCCCCCGGCGACCCGCGCCAGTGCGCCGCGGCGCAAATCGAAACGGTACGGATTGTTGGTGTCCGTGATGTGCAGCAAGCGCTGAATGGACTCTTCGCCCAGCAGATCCACGGCAGAAGAGGTGATTTTGTCTTTGGCCGGATATTTTCCGGTTACCGTGCCCAGGCTCTCGGTCAACGGTACCGGCGTGATCTCGATGAATTTGAGCATTTCATCGATATTTCCGTCGCAATGGTTACGGAGATCATTCCAGATATAACCGCTGCAGGCGCCTAACGGTCGATAGTTTTGATATAATTTTTCAATATCCTCATCGGAAAAACCGATCTGTTTGGCCAAAAATTGCCTGTTTTCATCTGAATCATCAAACAGATTCATGGCCAGGATCATGGGATCTTCATAGGTCTGGGACTCAATGGTGGAAATTTTGCCGTAGTTACCGACATTGTCCAGATTCAAAAATTTGAAGGTATACTTGCGGTTTTTTTCCTGGGCAAGGAATTCACGATATTTGGTGGCCAAAAATTCCACAAAAAACGTTTTACCGTTGCCCGGTTCCCCCACAAGGACAAAGGCCATTTCCTTTGAGGAACCATTTTCGGCTGCATCTTTGACATAAGAAACGAAACTGTTGATTTCATCATACATGCCGATGACGTGTTTGGAACCGTTGCGGAAGATTTTAAAATCATAGGTTGTCTTGCCGTTCACCACCACTTTTTCAATTTTATTTTCCAGGATCATGCGAGAGACCCCCTGGAAGGCGTTTTCAAACCGCAGCTTGCCGTCTTTGACAGCCGCCAGGTGCTGCTGAAGGGTGATTGATTTTTTAGGCATTTTTCCTCCCATCGTAAATTATTGTTATAGGTTCCTTAACAATCTTTTTTTTCAGATGTCGGCCGAAGCTATCCGTTCCTGATTTTCTCATCAATTTAACCGATTATTCTGATCTTGAACAACTGAGGGGATGCTGGTTTCACATTCGGGCAGGAAATTACGGGCTGGAATATCTGGAGCTCTTTTAAATTCAAATCCTCTTAACGCGAGCACCTCTTGTTTCCCACTCAAATTTGTAATCATCAATCCTAGTTTGGCAACCATAATAATGTAAAAATTTAACGATTTTTTGACGTTAGGCTGTATTTATTTTTGGCAGCGTCATTATTTTTCGAGCTGATTTTCAAATGAACCCCTTATCTTTGTTTCATTTCATGAATCCCCAAAATTACCGCTAAATGTCGAAATTCTAAGATTATCTGTATTTTTCCGGCACCATACGGTTGTTTCGGCAATACGTTAACCCCCATACTGTCGCAGTATCAGCGCCGAGCCTTACAACACATCTACATGTATAGATGCAAAAACAGTACCATTGGTTTCATAATAATGCGCTTTAATACATTAATTTTGAGGGCACCTGATAAACAATGTAAGCAATTGGAATATAGGGTATTTTATTAGTAGAAGGTTTTGGTCTATCAGGGCCTGAAAACCGATTCTGGCGATAATGAGATGGGAGGGGCAGGTGATACGGCAATTTTTTGCATAAAAGTGCTCATTTTCCGTCCAATTCAGTCGAATACCGGTTGCTGCTTTCGGACGAACTGGTGGGTTCAGCCCATAGGGTTCAAAGTTCAAAGGTTTCAGGTTTCGGGTGTCAGAACTCAGACAACGGGCACGTATTATATCGGTTTCATTGGCTCGATTCGTTGAATTGGTAAACATTAAACGAATAAAACCAATTAGACCAGTTTAACCAATCAAACAAAGTATTTGAACTGACACCTGACGCCTGAGCACTGACACCTTATCGGGAGTGCTTACGGACCAGCATCAGGGTGTTTCCAATGACGCTGATGCTGCTCAAGAGCATGGCCGACACGGCCACCAGCGGGGTCAGCAGACCGCCCATGGCCATGGGGATGCTGATCACATTGTAGGCAAATGTGAAGATTAGATTCTGGTTGATTTTTGTATGAACAGCATCGGCAAATCTAAAAAAATCGATGAGTTGTTCAGGTTCTGCGCGCATCAGAGTCACATCCGCCACTTCTTCCCCCAGATTCGCCCCGGAATGTACGGCCAGGGAGAGGTCGGCCTGAACGAGGGCGGGGGCGTCATTGATGCCGTCGCCCACCATGGCCACCCGCTGGTTCTGGCCTTGCAGGGTTTTGACAATGGCGACTTTATCCCGCGGCATCTGACCGCCGTAGACATCATGGATGCCGAGATCCTTTGCGATGGCCCGGGTGGTTTCAATTCCGTCTCCGGAAACCAATGCCAGCCTAAATCCCTGCTGATGCAATTTTTCAACGGTTGCCCCGGCACCGTTTCGAATCCTGTCTCCGAAAACAAATACAGCGGCGGGCCGATCCGCGATGCTCATATATACATACGAATATGCGGATCCGTGTTGGTTGCCATCGGATTCAGGAAGTTTATTGAATTTTACCGTCGCGTCTTTCAGAAAGTCCGCTGATCCGATCTTCACGATGTCACCATCGAAGCGGCCGATAACGCCATTTTCTTCCGTCTGAATTTCGTCGATGGTTGCGGGTTCAATATTTCGTTTTTGTGCCTGCCGCAGAATTTCCCGTCCGATAAAATGATCTGAGTTTTGCTCCAGTCCCGCCGCCAATTTAAGCCCCTGGTTTTCATTATTGGGTGCGAACGCCACAATTTTTTGCAGGGTCCAGTTGCCGTGGGTGATGGTTCCGGTTTTGTCAAAAACAAAAGCGGTAATCCGGCCGGCCATTTCAAATGCCGTGAAATTACGCACCAGGATGCCCTTTTTCCCGGCAATGGAAATGCCGGCCACCCGGGCCAGGGGGATGGCAATTCCCAGGGCGCAGGGGCAGGAAATGACCATGACGGTTACGGCTCGCAGGATCGATGTTTCCAGTGATAATCCCATAAACCGGCACAGCATGCCGGTGGCTGCCGCCAGCACCAGAATGACGGGAACGAACCACTGTAAAATAACATCGGTTTTGCCCTCGATGGGCATCTTGGTCAGCAGGGTTTTTTCGATGATCTGCATCATCTGCCCCAGCGTGGAGTCGTTGCCGACCTTTTCGGCCCTGATTTTGAAACCGCCCTGCTGAACCCGGGCACCGCTTCTGATAACGTCACCCGGCTTTTTGGTGATGGGTAAGGGCTCACCGGTCAGTGAAGATTCTTCCACAGCACCGTTGCCGGATAGGACCTGGCCATCTGCCGGGATAATATCCGTTTCGTTTACCCGAAAGATGTCGCCGGCTGCCAGCTGTTCGATGGCCACATAACGGCCCTCGGGAAAATCGCCGCTGCATATTCTGACCTTGGTGGGCATCAGCGCAAAGAAATTATCCAAATCTTCTAAAACTTTTCGTTTGGCGCGGCGCTCCAGTGTTTTGCCTAAGAGCACCAGCGTAATCAGCATCGAAGCGGTGTCGTAATATAGATGAATGCTTCCCGTAAAAAGATTATAGGTGCTGAAGAAATAAGCACTCAAAGCACCGGTGATGATCAGGGTTTCCATGCTGAAAGCGGCATTGCGCAATCCGGCCCAGGCTTTTTTATAAAAATCATATCCGCCGTAGATTAAAACGGCGGTCGCCATGACGAACATGGGCCAGGAAATTTTAGCCGCATTTTCAGGAGCAAGATCCGTAAAAAACCCCGTATACAGGGCAAAGGATAACATCATGACGTTCATGGTCAAAAAAGCAGAGACGGCAAATCGGACAAATTCCCTGCGGCGTCCGGCTGTTTTTTCAGATTCACCGGGCGCTGCCGCCCGGTAACCGAGTTGGCCGATCGACTCGATGATCTGATCGGAGGTGACTTTGACAGGGTCGTAAACCACCTGAAGCCGATCCGTGGAAAAATTACAGGCCGAATCGACAACGCCCGGGGTTTTTTTCAAGGATTCATCAATGATCCAGGCGCAGGCTGAACACCACATGTTGCTGACCAGCAGCTTGAGTGTCAGAACGTTGTCCCGGTCAACCGCTGAAGGCAGCGGTGCGGCCTCAGCACGGGTGTTGTCCGCCCCGGTCAGTTCTTCTTCGGAGCCGGGTATGATACCCCTGGCCCGGCATTGTCTGAACAGGTCGGTTTCACGAAAAGCTTCAGGATTCGGCGAATCCGTGGACTCCATTAAAATCGTAAACACCTGTCGGCAACCGTTACAGCAAAAAGCATAGGTGTCTCCTGAAAAAACCGTATTAACGGTTCCGTAACGTAACGGCAGACCACACAGGTCGCATGTCCGCGGGTCCCCAGGCTGGTGCGTGGAGTTTTTATTCATGGCGTGTCGTTAGCATAGGTTTCAGGTGTCAGATTTCAGTGTTCAGCATTCGACTTTCAGAGATGTCAGATCTACGGAAGCTGACGCCTGACACCTGAAACCAGAATTTAATATGAACACAGTATAAAAAACAATGGAATTTGAGCTTGCGGAGATTTATTCACGGGTGCCAAGGGATTTGACGTAGGAAACGACCCGCCAGCGATCTTCAATAGTAATGGTCGCATGCAAGGGCGGCTGGCGTCCTTCGGGAACGCCGTAGCTGATGTTTTTGAAAAGTACACCGGCAGGGCTATCCTGGACTTTGGCGCTGCGCAGATCGGTCGGCAGCGGGGCAAAGCTCTGCCCGACAGTGCCGTTGCCATCGTGTTTGTGGCCATGGCACTGGGCGCAATAGACCAGGTATACCCCTTTTCCTCTGGCGATGATGTCCGGCTGGGTCATATTGATGGGAGATGGTATTTCGAGCCCCGCCGATACCCGGTATACGGCTTCACCGCCATTGACCGGGACCAGACCGGCTTCCCTGATCAGAAGCGGTTCTTCATAGGGCCGCACCGCCGGCGTTTCACGCATGCGACCGTACCGGAAGTCATTGTCATAAAACATCAACAGGTGATAGGCCCCCAGAATTAAAACCACAGCGACAAGTAGAAGTCCGATTATTTTTTTCATTTATTCAACACCTTCAAAAGGCAACACGTTCAAATGTTTTGGATTTTCTTCCTGGCCCTGCTCTCTGAGCACATGCTGCGCGTAAGGCAGCGAATAATAGGGATCGTAGACCGCAAAGGCAGATTCTCCGGGAACGTCTGCGATCGGCCGATAGTCCCAATCGGGCTGGCCGAGGTCCCCGATAACGGTATAGGCCAGCCAGCCCTGGAATACCACGATGGCGACACATAAAAATACAAGGAGCCAGGTTTTGATTGCGGATGTCTCGTGCACCGGATCCTCCATCAGATTCTTACTCCCAAACCGCCAATTAAGAAAATATAGGCCAGTGCCCAGATAATGGTTCCGGCAATGGTCAGATACACGATCAAGGGAAACGGGGCGTTGCGGCCTTGAATGCCGCCGGGAAATTCCTCGATGATACGGGTTTTACGCGCTTCCGAGTCCTTGCGCCGAAAATAGTAAAATCCCAGACCGATGATGAACAGCACAATCGTTGCCAGGGCCGGGAACAGATACATGACGAAATGTTGAATGCCCAGTAATTGAAAATATCTCATAACCGGTTTCCTTAAACGCGCTCTAAATCGGGCCCTTTTTCCGTAAAGCCATTATTGCATGCCTTTTATCAAGGAAAAGGTCACCACTGCCAGCGCGCTTGCCAGACATAAACAGACCAGCGTCAATAACGCAAAGGTTTGAATGCGCGCAAATCGCGGTACTTTTGCCGGTTTGGTTTGCAGGTCATTTTGCAGCGGCAAGAATCGCGCCCGCTGCTGGTCCTTAAACTGACCGCTGTTCAGCGCCCAGAAGAACACCACCAGGCTGATGATAAAACCGGCGGCCATGTATGCGATGAAATAAGGGTAGTACATAATTAGTTATTGTTTGTTGGTTAAATTAGTTTGATTGGTTTTATTTGTCTTGTTCTTTTGGCTCGAAACCAATTTAACTAATTGAACCAATGAAACCAATCAAACGCTTTTTTTAGGGTTCCCACGCAGAATCGATACCGCGCGGCTCGGTGTTGGCATCGCTCTGGTTGATAAAATAAACCGCCACGTAATCACCGACTTCCCAGATTTTTTGCGATTCCAGATCGCGTTTAAAATACGGCATAGCGGTGCCGGTAATGCCGTTCATCAGTTGATAGTATATGATCCCGCCGGATATTTCCCTGCCCTTTAAAATGGTGAAATTCAACGGCGGCGGGTATATCCAGGGTTGGGCCGGACCCATGCCGTCACCGATCGGGCCGTGGCAGCCAATACAAAAATTTTGGTAAATTTTATGGCCCCGTTGCAGGCTGGCCGTAGTGGTCGGATACGGATTCGGTATGTTGCGCCATCCCTCCGGAACGATTTCCGCCAGCCAGCGGGCGTTCACATCGGGCCCGGCTTCATAGGCCTTGATGGATTCCGCTTTCCAGTAACGCTGGCGCTGCATGCGCCGGTCGGCATCCTTGAATCCCAGACTTTGAATGTACTGGGTCAGCGTATCGATGCGTTGCGTACCCAGCCACTTAAAAGGCGGCATGATCGAGCTCGGCCGTGTGAAGCGGGGGTTGATAAAATGGGCGATGTGCCAGTCGTCCGGATGCTCGCCGCCTTCCTGCGACAGATCCACACCGGTGCGCTGGGAACCCAGTGCCACGGGTTCATCGGCAATATAGTCGCCGGATTGGGCAATGCGTTGTGCTCCGTGGCCCCAATCGATCGACCGAATGGACTGACTGTGGCAGTAGACGCACCCGTTTTCCAGGTAAATCTTGCGACCCGCATTT
>JBFFCW010000133.1:0-9180 GCA_041559695.1 Desulfobacterales bacterium | reverse complement strand
AACAAATCCTAACTTCATTTGTCAGCATTGGGTGTCGGATTCAAATTCGCCGCTTTTTGCCAGGGCGATAAAATGAGCCACATCGATTTCTTTCGGGCAGACAAAAGAACACGCCATGGACGTGTGACACCGATAAACCCCTTCTTCACTGTACAGCAATCTTTTTCTTTCACTTTTGGCCTGCTCGCGTAAATCCATCATTCGCACAATACTGGCCATTATGGCGTTTGGTCCCAGAAAATTATGATGGCTGCTGATACAGGCGGTTGCACAGCAGAAACAATTAATACATCGGGTTGCATCAACGTAGCGCTCCAGATGACGTGGCGAAATTTTGTATTCATTTCCGGAGTTCGGATTTTCAACAGGCTCGATGATATAAGGCTTTATTTTATTTACCCGCTCGTAGGCTTTGTCAAAATCTACGATCAAATCCCGAACCACAGGCGCAATCGTAAGCGGTTCAATCAAAAATTCATTTGTCTCAAAATGTGCCACTGCATTTTCCACTAACAGCTCGCAGGCGAGCAGTGGTTTGCCGTTAATTTTCACCGAACAGCTACCGCATTGCCCATGCTCACAGGATGAATTCCAGGCCAGGGTCGCGTCCAACTCTTTGTTGATTTTCCGAAACAGGTCGGTAAACCGCAGGATTCTGCCGGCTTCTAATCGATAGCCCTGGATCCAGGACCTTTCGTTGTCCGGATCATAACGCTGTATTTTTAAGACAATCTCATAGGTTTCCTGCATGATTGTTTTCCCTGATTATCGCAAGCGATATTTAATTTACGCGTCAAAACGATAGCAATCGTTTCCTAACCCGGACAAGCCAGAACCAAAAAGGGTTAATGAATCACGAAACCGCGAAAGGATAAAAACACGAAAAAGAAATATAATATATTTTTTCGTGCTTTTTGGGTTTCGCGTTTTCATGATGAAAAAGTTTTTTCATAAAATGCGATGAAATTACAATTTAGATTCTAAGCCTAATAGATCCTCTCGATTATGCCAAACTTTTCGAAATGCTCACATTCGGATTCAAATATGCTCATGTCAACCTCGCGTTTTGCCAGATCAACTTTTGCAAACTCGGTCATGGTGGCCAAGGTATGATAATTAAAGTCATCCTTTCGCTCCGGAAAATCTTTGCGGGCATGGCCGCCTCTGGATTCGCGTCTGTTCAGCGCGCACATGGCCGTGACCATTGAAATGGCCAATAAATTATCCAGTTCCCAGCGCAGGATAAGTTCCGGGTTCATTCTAAGACTTTTGCAGGCCAGAGTGTTATTAGCGGCACGTTCTTTCAGCGCTTTTAAACTTTCAATAGCCTCTGTCAGACCCGATTCCGTGCGAAACACGCCAACTTTTTCGGTCATCAGCGCTCTGGATTCCTCGCGGATTTTTTCCAGGTTTTGCGTTCCTGTTTGGTCCAGGTAGGCGGAGAACAAAGCAAAAGATTTTTTACCGGCATCTGCAGGCAACTCCGCTATCTGATCCGCCAGGGATTCGACTATCCGTTGGCCGACAAACCGCCCCATGGTGATCAGCTCTAAAATCGAATTGGTTCCCAGCCGGTTGAAGCCATGAAAACTGGCTGCAGCGCACTCGCCAACGGCATACAGACCGGGGATTATCTCACCGCCGGCGTTTTGGACTTCGCCAAATTCATTGGTCGGGATGCCCCCCATCTGATAATGGTTGCTGGGGCGTACCGGGCAGAGTTCATTTTTCGGGTCGATATTCACATATTTTTTAAAAAAGCTGGTGACCTCCGGTATTTCAACCTCGTGGACGTAATCCGATAGATGCCTCAGGTCGATCCACACATGTTCGATATCGTGATCCGGATTCATTATGCCCCGGCCTTCCTGAATCTCGGTTTCAATGGCCCTGGCGACAAGGTCGCGCGGCGCCAGTTCTTTCATCTTGGGTGCGTATTTTTCCATGAAAGGCTCAAGATCTTTGTCGCGCAAAATACCGCCGACCGACCGCAGTGTTTCACTGGCAAGAATCCCCGGTCCGACGATCCCGGTTGGATGAAACTGCACGGCTTCCAGATCCATTACCGGCAGTCCGGCATTCAGGATGATCGCCAGACCGTCACCGGTGTTCTGACGACAGTTGGTCGTCACCTGGAAGATCTGGCCGTTTCCGCCGGTGGCGAAAACCGTTGCTTTCGCGCAGACCGCAACGAACTCACCTTTGCGCTCGCTGAACAGGACAGCACCGACGCAGCGACCGTCTTTGAATAAAAGCTCGGTTGCAATCGACTGGTTGACGAATGAAACCCCGTGGCGCAGCGATTCTCCCCAGACACTGTCCATAATCCCTTTGCCCGTTCGGTCCGCTTCAAAAACCGCGCGAAAAGCGGAAGCTTGGCCGAATCTAACGGTGTGCCCCCCGAAAGTTCTTTTGCTGAGCCCGCCTTCCCGATTGCGGCTGAAATGCATGCCCTTGTTTTCCAGCCAGATGATTTGCTCCCAGGCAGAGTCGACAATCTTTTTGACCACATTTTGATCCGCCATACAATCGGAGCCTTTCCAGGTATCAAACATGTGATAGATGGGCCTGTCGACCGGATCCTTGGGGTCCACCGCTGCCAGCCCTCCCTGGGCCGTGCTGGTATGCGATTTCTGGCAATGCGCAACTTTAGTAACCGCGACAATCCGTGTGCCGGGCCTTCTCTCCAGAATTTCAGCGGCGCAGCGCAGTCCGGCGCCGCCGGCACCAATTACCAGCACATCGCAGTTCAGCGTTTCGGAGATCCTGAATTTAGCAGCCATAAGCAAACTCTAAATAATTCAGATGTCGAGGTTTTTTACATTCAAATCCTTACAGAGAGCGGAATGAATGATTGCTTGTGAAAACCGCGCACTGCCTGAGTGCTTTAGGGATCATTGCAAAAGAACAGAAATCAGCAAGATGCGACTAATGGCAAATCAGAGCCAATTTTAAGATAACATCTTGTTATTATATTTCTTACCTGTTCTTTTGCTAGGAGCCCTTAAGCACGAGTTTGCGCGGATTTCGCAAGCAATTATTCATGGAGCGCTTTAATCGAAAAAACTCCCCGACTCTTCAAATAGTCATAATTAGCTCCAGGCCTACCCAGGCAGACCAAACCATCACCACCACAACCAGCACGGTCATCAAAATCTGTAGCGGCCGCGAGACGATGTAGTCTTTGCTCACCGAAAACAACCCGTAGCCGCCATGGTATAAAACGGCCAGAACCAGAGTAACATCAACAATTTTGACAAAAACGTTTTGCATCCTGGCAATAATCACGGCCGAATCCTTGCCCACTGCCGGATTAAGATGCATAAATAAAAAATGCGCCGGTATCATTACCAGCAGGAACACGCCGGTAGCTCTTTGAAATTTCCAGAAACGCGAATGCTCCAATCGCCAGATTCTTGCCAGGAATGCATATCCACAAATCACGGCAATGATAAATGCGTTCAGCCAGAAAAATATTGGTGAAGCGCTCTGATTGCCGAGGAGCATAAAAACAGCCAGGAGACATACATAGGCACCCGAGACCACGAACAGCCATCGAATCATTGCGGTATCATCACGATAGCCGTAAATTTCAAAAAGCATTAATCTGCCGCCGTTGACGGCGTGAAATATCACCGGAATCGCGAGCAACCATTCGAAGAAGACAATCAGCGGGGAAGAAAACAATGCCATTTTGGCGTCATAGTCTCCGGGGCTGTTGAGGGCCGAAAGGGTGATTAGATGAAACCAGGCATACAGGACCATCAGCAAACCGGTGATCCGGTGCCCCCAGCTTAAAATAAAGGCCCAGCCTCTGGTGTTCGCATAAAAAGCGACATAGGGTATTTTTTTGAGAAGCCCCAAAATCTGGTCGGTGATTTTTATCGAAATGAGACTCGGTTGCATTGCAGATTTTTCCGTCATCAGTCCTGTTTGGACCTTACTTCCTGAAAGAATTCTTTGGCCACCCGCAAGCTGTCCATTGCCGCCGGCACACCACAGTATATGGCGGTCTGCAGGAGAACCTCCATAATATCATTTTTGCTGCAGCCATTGTTTAAAGCGCCTCTTAAGTGCAGCTTTACCTCATGGGGCCGGTTAAGGGCGGTCAGCATGGCTATGTTAATCAGACTGCGGGTTTTTCGCTCCAGCCCCGGCCGGGACCAGACATTTCCCCAGCAGTACTCCGTAACAAGCTCCTGTAAGGGCCGACTGAAATCGTCTGCCTGTGATATGGAGGCATTTACGTGCTCAGCCCCCAGCACCTCCCGGCGAATCTGGAGGCCCTTTTCAAAAAGTTCACTCGCCATTGTATTCTCCTTCTCATTTTCAGTTGACATGTTGTTTGCCAGATTAAACGACTCGCATTTTAGCCCTCTTAGCCCTCGTACAGCTTACTGATTACGATGGCGTTGGGCTTGCACTCATTTAAGCACAGATTGCACAGGGTACATTCATCCAGATTTTCGACGACGATAAACGGCCAATCGGCTTTTTTTTCGAAAATATTTACGGGGCAAACCCGGATACATTGACCGCACTCTTTTATTCCGGTGCATTTTTTCTGATCAATTGAAACGTCAATAAATTCATTCATACATCACCTTATGATTTATTTCCCGTCGATTATGGCGGCCAGCTGCAAAATTCTGCGGGCTCGCTCCACAACCGGATAATCCACAAACTTGCCATCGACCAGAATGGCGGCCGATCCCCCGGCTTCTTCGGCTTCAAAAGTCTCGACAACCCGACGCGCAAAAGAAATCTCTTCGGCGGTAGGGGTAAAGATCAGATGAACCGGTTCGATTTGGTTGGGATGAATACACAGTTTGCCCTGGAATCCCAGTTTTTTGGCCCTTGCGGCATCATCCTTGAGGGCCTCGATATCTTTTAGATCGATCATAAAGGGCGTATCCAGAGCCTGCGCAATGCCGGCGGCCCGGCAGGCCAGCGCAATGCGCGAGCGAGGATAGATGAGTTCGGCGCCGTCTTTTGTAATTTCAATTCCCATATCCAGGGCATAATCCGCAGCCCCCAGTGCGATTAAAAACTCCCGATTCAGTTCGGCCGCTGCAGATGTAATTTGAAAAATATTTTGAACGCCCAAAGCCGATTCAACCAGCAAAATAACTGCGGTATTTCCGGCTGCAAGTCCTTGTTTTTTCTCCAGATCGACAAGCAGCCGGTCTATTTCTCCGACCTGGTGGCTGTTTTCAGTTTTGGGTAACATAAGTCCACCGAGCTCATTAACCACAACCGCTTCCAGATCGCCCATGATAAAATCGGTTTCCAGCCCGTTGACCCGCGCAAGAACCCGGCGGTCTTTATGATCGATAACCTTATCGCGCACCAGCGCCCGGGTTTGCGCTTTTTGGCTAATGGCCACCGCATCTTCCAGGTCGATAATCACACGGTCGGCAATGGTGGCAACAGCCTTATCAACCCGATCCGGCTGATTACCGGGCACAAAAAGAGCGCTGCGAATAGGTCCCAGTTTATCTGTTTCAAGTTTCATCGTTCAGTTCTTTTTCACCTCGCTCAAAAAAGGTTTCATCGCATCAAGCGTCGATATATTCTCTGGCAATCCGCACAATATCCGAAAATGACTCGGCCACCCGGATACCGGCTTTGTTGAACATCGATATTTTGCTCTTTGTGGTTCCACGGTCTCCTTCAACGATGGTGGCGGCATGGCCGAATCTAACCCCCGGCATATCATCCACAAATCGACCGGCAATAAACGCGATAATGGGAGTTTGGTATTTTTCAGCCATTACCCGTTCGCATAGCTTCTCTTCAATCACGCCCCCGGGCTCGCTGAAAAGGACCACCACCTTCGTTTCAGGGTCATTTTCAAACAAGGGTATCAGGTCCAGAAAATTCGAGCCGACTACCGGGTCTCCCCCGATCCCGATACAGGTACTTTGCCCGATCCCGTTGGCCGTTAAAAGATTAGCGACTTCAGTGGTCATGCCGCCGCTGCGGGATGCAATTCCAACAAATCCCGGCATATACGCTTTTTTGACGTCACCCACCGGACCGCCGGCCATTCCCAGCTTTATTTTTTCTGGCGAGATTAAACCGAGCGTATTTGGCCCGATGACGCGGGCTTTGTTTTCACTGGCGACCTCTAGAAATGCTATGGTATCCTTTCGCGGAACACGCTCTGATATTACGACAACAAGCTTAATTCCGTTTTCCAGCGCCTCAATTGCGGCGTCTTTTACCAGCGCAGGGGGAACGGAAATAACGGAAGCCTCCGCAGGATGCTCCTTGAGGGCCTGGCGCAGCGTATCATAAACAGCAACACCGTGGACCGTTTGGCCCAATTTGCCGGGCGTCACACCGGCGACAACCTGCGTTCCGTAATCCATCATATCCTTTGTAAAGGTACTGGCTTCCCGCCCGGTAATCCCCTGGACAATAACGCGTACGTTTTCATCAGCCAATATTGCCACTGCAAAACCTCTGTAATGACTTCTATTCTGAAAAATTTTTTACCGCCAGCTGGGCCGCCTGATCGATGGAGCATGTTCGATCCCCGAACTGAACGCCGTATTTTGAAAGAATCTTATATCCTTCTTCTTCCCATGCACCCGGTATTCGAAAGACCGCGACTGTGGCTGCAGGGTCTTTGCCGGACTCCAGAACGCCTTTGATAATGCCCCGGGCAACAAGATCGACGCGGGTGTTGCTGACCACATTCATAATGACTGCAATTTTCTCAACACCGGGTTTGGAAAGAATCAGTTTTGTAAGCTCTTTTACTTTTAGAACGGAAGGATTTCCACCAATTTCACAGTAGTTGGCGGGTTTTCCGCCATGGGCTTTAACGGCATCGAATGCAGTCAATGATGCGCCGCCGCCGCCGATAATCAAACCCATGGTGCCGTCGAACTCTATGACACGGCCGGCCACACCGCGGTGATCGAGATTATCGATTTCCATCGCCTTGCGTTCAAATTCAGATGCGGTGCGTTCCGGCTGCACTCTATTTGTACCTTTTGCGATCTCGCCCAGTTCCCTGTGCCTGAACAGGGCATCATCATCGATTTCGAGATGACAATCCAGCGCAACGAGTTTTCCCTCCTTTGTTAATGCCAACGGATTGATTTCGGCCACCGTGGCATCATAATCAAGGAAGATATCGGCGAGTTTAGATAATATTACCGTCAGTGCCAGCAAACGTTTTCCGGTAACACCGGTTTCGGAAATTATTTCCTTTGCACGATAAAGCGGCAATCGATGCCGCGCCGAAAAAGTTTCATATCTTACTTTACCCGGATCGCTGGCGGCCAGAATTTCGATGTCCACCCCGCCCTGGGGAGAAAAAATCGCAATCGGCGCCTTGGCTACTGTATCATAGGTAATTGCCATAAAAAATTCCCGTTCAATTTCAAGC
Source organism: Desulfobacterales bacterium (assembly GCA_041559695.1). Taxonomy (GTDB): domain Bacteria; phylum Desulfobacterota; class Desulfobacteria; order Desulfobacterales; family JAHEIW01; genus JAHEIW01. The sequence goes on along the minus strand of JBFFCW010000133.1, from coordinate 1,778 downwards.
TTTTCTTCCACCAGGAGCTTTGGGATATGGTAGCCTCTAATTTTTTTACCCAGCAGGTTCTTTATCCCGGCCCGGCATTGTTTTAAAGAATCAGCCGCGATAACGCCACCGGCTTTGCCGCGTCCCCCAATCGGCACCTGTGCCTTTAGCATGACCGGGCTTGTGAAATTGAAGCCATCCGCTGCAGACACAACCTGGCCCGCCGGTAATTCAATCCCGTATTTTTTCAATATGTCTTTGGCTTCAAACTCAAGTAAGCGCATTCATTTCTCCCAAACATCTTATAAATTCGACCCTTTGTATTTCATCCGGCCCTATACTTTTCGCAAAAGTTGCGAAGACCACCTGCGCATATCTTTGACCCCATCAAGCTTCTTAACCGCTTCGACGATTTTCAAACGCTGATCCTCTTTCAGGATCCGGCCGGCAAGCTCATGGAACCGTTCTATCATCTCTTCCCATGAAAGCGGATTCTCAGGATCGCCTTTGGGATATTCGACCGTCGTCGTATAACGCTTCTCATCTTCTGTCAAAATCTCAGCAGTGGCGCGCCACTGTTTAGGGAAAGTCCGATCTAGTTCAGGATCAAGCATGCACTTCGCTTTTCTCATCATCTCCCTGACCGGTCTCGACCGAATCGTTGAGAGCTGAAATTCTTTCAGGCCGGCCTTGCCGTACAGCAATGCCGCTGCAGCTCCAAAGGGCATACTAAACTGGGCATCGACGATCGATTGTGGCTTGTACTTGCTCTCTATTGGATCCGCAATAAGAGGCGCTCCTGCCCTTAAAATCCCAACCTTAACCTGCTTTACCTGCTCCGGGCGAAGGTTGTTTTCCTTAACGATTTTCAATACTGCGTCGATCGGAGAATGCATGTAGCGGCAGCAGGCGTGAATCTTGACTGATGTCTGAAGGATTTGGAATCCGGAACCGATCCCTTCAAGGACCTTGGACGGATCTGCTCCGGCGGAGTAAGCATGCAAAAATCCATCCCTTCCCTCGAGGATCGAACTGGGGCCTTTAAATCCCTTTCTGGACAACAGGGCTGCCACCATGCCGCTATGGGCTGCCCATCCTGCGTGAAAAGGCTTTGTCCATGCACCTTGAGCGAGGTACTCCATCGACCCCGCGGCCTGACTTCCTGAGATGCCGATGGCATTCAAAATCTCCTCTTCTTGAAGGCCTAAAATCTTCGAAGAAGCAACACTCGAACCAAAGGTTCCACAAGTCCCGGTGGGATGGAACCCTCGTTTGTAACTGTTCTCCGGCCCCAGGGCTGTTCCCAGTCGAACCATCACCTCGTAACCTAAGACAACAGCCAATATGAAACGCTTGCCGGAAGCACCCGCCATTTCACCTGTGGCCAACGCCGCAGGGAAGACGACGACCCCCGGATGGAGTGAGGATTCGTTATCGACATCATCCATTTCGATTGAATGGGATGCGGTCCCATTTGCAAGGGCCGAATACAGATAGGGAGCTTTCTGCTGGGTCCCAACGATCACACCCGGCCCCTTCTCCATCTCGCTGATAAACCGATAAACCGTTTGGGATGGATCCTCTATCGATCCCCGACATGCGACACTGATAAAATCCAGGAACCTGTATTTTACACAATCGATTATCTCATCTGAAAGGTTATTAAACTTGATTCGACTGCAGTAACCGGCAAGTTCCTGCGTGATCCCCATATCCCCTCCCTATCTCAGCGCCAAAAACGAGAACAGCCGTCCTGGCTGCTGTATCGTATGTGACTGCGAGAACCGATTCTTTCATTT
>JBFFCW010000132.1:0-9211 GCA_041559695.1 Desulfobacterales bacterium | reverse complement strand
GAACCGGCTGCAGACGGGTTCCGTAACTACCAAAAAACCAAATACGCTATATCGGCAGAGGAGCTGCTGGTTGATCGGGCGCAATTGCTGACGCTGACCGCTCCTGAGATGACGGTTCTCATTGGCGGTATGCGCGTCCTGAATGCCAACTTCGGACAGTCCCAGCACGGCGTCTTTACCAGGCGGCCAGAGACGCTCACCAATGACTTCTTCGTGAATCTGCTCGACATGAGCACGACCTGGAAGGCAACCTCGGAAGACGAAGACGTGTTCGAAGGTCGTGATCGCGCAACGGGTGAACTCAAGTGGAGCGGCACCCGTGCCGACCTCATCTTCGGTTCGAACTCCCAGCTCCGGGCCGTCGCGGAAGTCTACGGATGTGAGGACTCCCAGGAGAAGTTCCTGCACGACTTTGTAGCGGCGTGGAACAAAGTAATGAACCTTGACCGCTTCGACCTCGCCTGATCGCAGCATAGGGCTTCTGAAGCGCGTATTCTGAACTGCAAATCGGATGATCAGGAAACGATAACCGCCACGAATTGACGGATGTTTTGAACGCTCACGGAAGCTATCCGCAACATATGTGGGTGGCGTTTCAATACAATCTGAAACGCCGTCCTTTCTTCAGACCCATACAGTCTGCCGGTCACAGAATCGGAGCCAAAGACACATTCCAAGCGCCTCAAAGGTGACACTTTCCGTGTTGTTCCGGGCGCACCTTAGGCGAGCGCTCAAGGATTATTATCCTATGTGACACCTTTGATGGTAACTTGAAACTTAATCATACGGCTATGCTCCCATAATCTGATCCGACAAATAATATTTTGGATTTGGTGTTAAAACTCAAAATTTTTAAGATTGCAGAACTTACCGATAAAGCGCATAAGCCTCATTAGCCTCTTCCAGCAGAAGGTGCTCCTGATCGGCATAGCGCGGCGAAAAATGAAAAATGGTAAAATCTTTGGCCCCGGTTCGGGCGGCCAGCGTGCCGGCCTGCCGCGCGGTGAGGTGGTGCTTTTCGGCGGCAATATCGTTATGTGCCTCCAGAAAGGCGGCTTCGATAAAAAGGTGATCGGCATCTTTTGCCAGTGAAATAATCTTGTCCTGATTTTCCGGGCTGTACGCCACGTCCGCAATGTAAGCAATTTTTTGCCCCGGGGTTACCATGGTAACCTGATCGGCCAGCTCCCCCAGCCGGAATCGCTGAGTTTGACCGCTGCCCGCTTTAACCTTAAATTCCGATTTGGAATCCCGTCCGTCGTAAAGTGCCTGTTTAAAATCGGTCAGCCAGGGACCGGTTTCAAGCCCCAGTGCGGCGAGCCGGTCTTTGTTGATATTGACGTGAAAGCGCTCTTTGATCGCAAACCCCAGGCAGGGGATACCGTGGTCTAAAATCGCGACGGAAATCTTAAAGGCCGGCTCTTCATATATCACATCTTTAAACGGCCTTCGGACAGCCTCGTGCCTCGGAATGAATTCATTCTGGCACAGGTACTCGCGGGTAAGCAGGTAATCGCAGTGGACTTCCGTCAGCTGCAGTCCGAGGCGGTACGGGTAATTTTTAACCAGATTCCATGAGTACGCGGCCAATTTGCCTTCCACATTTTTAAAAAATCCAGGGGGCCCATACAGATTTAGGTTTTTTTCACGGCCCAGCGAGATTCGCAGGACGCGGTCAAACCCGATAAAATGATCGACATGCGTATGGGTGATGAAGACGTGGCTGATTTTGAGAAGCTCTCTGGCGCTGAGGGGCAGGGTATCTCCCAGATCAAAAATGATCGCGCGGTTTTCAAAAAGAAAAGGGATGTATAGGCCGGGGTCTTCAAACGGCCCGTTGATCAATCTGGGATGAAAGCGGGGGCGCATTATGCGGGCAGATATTTTTTAACCTGCTGATGGATATTCAGATAAATATCTTCGTCGGATCCGTAGATATCCACAACGTCTTTATGTTTGATGAGCTTTTCAATGACAAAGGCCGTTAGAAACAGACTGACGACATGGGGCTGAGGAACCAGATTGCGGATGGGGGACACCTGATAGTCGATTTCGAAATCATCAGCGCGCCCCAGTTTCTCCAGGCATCCCTTTATTTGCTCTTCTAAAGAATTTTTATTGGTGGTTTCCACCAGACCGTCATCGACCAGTTTCATTGCAATTGAATTGGACAGGCGGTCGATACAATCCTTGATCCCGTTGATTGCCAGCCTGCGGGTATGCTCTTTTTGAGATTCAATTTTGGACAGAATAGTGGATTCACGCGAACTCGGTCGGAATACTTTTGCCATAATGTCACCTTGGATTTTATATACAAAATTAAGTCAATCCAGGGGATAATAATGGGTAACGATCGGGTTTGCAAGCAAAATATTGAAGCGATATAACCCTCAAGTTTTTTGCGAAACGGTCGATATCATTCATGATGGATATCGTATTCTGTTTTAAAATCATTCAGGAGCAAATCAGCTAAAATGACGACGGCAAAAAAGGACGTTACCATCCGTGATGACTATGCCGATAGCCGATCCACGGACATCGATGGATCCGGTGGCAGGTTTAGCGAATTGGTGGATCACCTGTTGAAAAACGGTTACCTGACCGACAGCCAGATTGAATATGCCCGGCGGGTTCGAACCAAACTCGAAGGTTCCCGGCCGCTGTTGCAGATTATCAAGGAGTTGAAATTCATCTCCGATGACCAGATCAAAGAAGCCATTCGTCAACATCCTGTTGCCATGCGAATCGGCGGGCTGCTGGTGGAACTGGGGCATATCCAGGCAGCCGACCTTCAAACCGCCCTCAATATCCAGGCCGAGGAGAAATCCAAACGAAAAATCGGTGAAATTTTAGTGGAGCGTGAACTGGTCGACGGGCGGGTGCTGGCGGAGACTCTGTCCCTGCAACAGGGATTAGCGTTTGTTGAGCCTGAATGGGACGGCATCGATCGCAAACTCTTCGCCAGGGTTCCACTGAAGTGGTATGAGACCCATCATCTGTTGCCCATTCGAGCCGATGGCATGGCCGTCATCGTCGCCTTTGTCGATCCGCAGGATCAAGATGAATTGAAGGCCGCCCGCCAGGTATTTGGAAATAATATAACACCGGCAATTGCTTGCAAAAACGCCATCCAGGAAGTCGTGATGAAGGCCCAGCGCAGAGAAATGAAAAAACAGGTCTCAGCGATGGATGAAAATTTTATTATCCGGCTGTTTGATGACATTCTCCTGGCGGCCATTCAAAGAGATGCCAGTGATATCCACATCGAACCTTTAGCATCCCACCTGCGGGTTCGCTTTCGACAGGATGGCGTCCTAACCCATTTTGAGGATTTTCCGCCTGAAACGGCGCCTGCCGTCGCCAGCCGAATCAAGGTTCTGTGTGAGCTTGACATTACCGAAAAGCGCCGGCATCAGGGCGGGCGTTTTTTCTTTGATCACCCGGAGGGGCAACTGGATCTGCGCGCCTCTTTTTATGTTACGGTGCATGGTGAAAAGGTCGTCCTGCGTCTTTTAAATCGTCACAGCCAGTTGCGCAAAATTGAGGATATCGGGTTGTCGGCTCGCACCCTGCAGCGGTTGATGCAAGAGGCGCTGGATTTGCCCAGCGGCGTACTTTTATTTACCGGGCCCACCGGTTCCGGGAAAACCACCACCGTGTACAGTTGCCTTCGTCATATTATCAATCCGCAAATGAGTGTCATTACCGCAGAAGAGCCGGTTGAATACGTCATCGACGGCATATCTCAGTGTTCCATCAATCCGAAGATCGGCCTGACCTATGAAGAGACCTTACGCCATATCCTGCGGCAGGACCCCGATGTTATCGTTATTGGTGAAATCCGGGATAATTTTTCAGCGAAAGTCGCCGTGCAAGCCGCATTGACCGGACATAAAGTTCTAACAACATTTCATACTGAAGACAGCGTCGGCGGGCTGATCCGTTTAATGAATATGTCCATCGAAGCGTTTATGATTGCTTCAACGGTGGTGGGTGTGATGTCGCAGCGTTTGCTGCGAAGGGTGTGTCCGCATTGTAATCAACCATACACCCCGACCTCACAGGAGCTCCAGCGTATTGGTTATTCGGTCAATAACATTACCGGGACTCAGTTTCAGAAAGGTCGCGGTTGCTCCCATTGTCAGCACACCGGCCACAAAGGGCGTGTCGGAATATTCGAGCTGCTGATTTTAGACGAATTTGTGCGGGATGCCATCCTGGAACGCAAACCCAGCAAGGCGTTGCGTGAAATCAGTATCGAATCCTCCGGCCTGGTGACCCTGTTGGAGGACGGGATTATCAAAGCAGCTCAAGGGATCACCTCAATGGATGAATTACTGCGTAGTCTTCCGCGCTTGCAAAACCCAAGGCCGATGGCCGAACTGAAACGTATAATAGGAGGTTAGCAATGGAAGCAGAGTCCTCACTGGTGGGAATGATTGATCATTTAGTGGCATCAAAAAAAGTCAAGCTGCCGGCCTTTAATGCCACCGCCCTTCGCATTCAGAAGGAAGTTGCCAAAGCGGAGCCGGATTCCCGCCTGATTGAAAAGCTGATTGTCAGTGATCAGTCGCTGACCGGAGAGGTTTTAAGCGTTTCAAATTCTTCCTTTTATAAGGGTCTTACTCAGGTGGCAACGGTCAGAGATGCGATTATACGGATGGGAAATATCGAGGTGTCCAACATCGTTTCGTTGGTTGCCCTTCAGCATAATTTTCAGTCCAAAATTCCAGCCATGCATAAAATCATGGGGAAACTCTGGCGGCATTCAGTAGGATGTGCAATCGGCGCGAACTGGCTTGCCAGACAGACCGGCTTCCAGGCCCTGGCGCATGAAACCTTTATTGCCGGGCTGCTTCATGATGTGGGCAAACTCTATGTCTTAAAAGTCGTAGATGATATGAAAGCCTCTGGAGAGATCGAAAATCTGCCGTCCGACACGGTCATCGATGAACTTATGCAACAGCTGCATACCGATCAGGGGTATACGCTTATGGCACAATGGAACCTGCCTGAAAAATACTGTCAGGTTGCGCGGGATCATCATTTGGCTGAATTTGACGGCAGTAACTTTTTGCTGGTATTGGTTCGGCTGGCCAATCAAGTGTGCCATAAAATGGGAATCGGCCTGATCGAAGATCCTTCAATTGTCCTGCTGGAAACCCCGGAAGCCGCTCAGCTTCAATTGTCCGAAATGGATCTGGCCCGCCTGGAAGTTCGCATGGAAGACTCACAGGTTGTGGCAGGTTAACCTCAATATCAGGTGTCAGGTTTCAGGTTTCAGGTGTCAGCAAAATACCTGCAACAGGGCGCTTCTTCTTCTATGTCTTACCATCTGTCTTCAGTCATCCGTTTGCTGACACCTGACACCTCTGATGAACCTACTGTGCATCTTCGATAACCAGCTGCATGGTTTTATTGCCATTCCAGCGATTCCACCGCAGGCGGAAAGCGATACGGGTAAATTTCGTCTCTTTCAGCAGATTGTCTGCGGCATTGAAGCGGATAGCCGGAACCGGTTTGCCTGACGGTCGAACATCATGGACCAGCATCATTCTTCGGTGGTTTTTCCCGACGATTTTTGAAGATTCGACCTTGATCTTTTGAGCCATAAATACGGGTTCCGGGTTATCGATGCCAAAGGGGCTTAAGGTTTCAATTTCATCAATCAGTTTCGGCGATATATCATCGAAATGGATCTCGCTATCAACGGTCAGCCGGGGCATGTGGTCATCGGACTGAGCCATCCGCGCCACCGCGTTTTCAAACATACGCTGAAATTCAATTAAATTTCCTGCTTTTATGGTCAAACCGGCTGCCATCGGATGGCCGCCGAAATCTTCCAGGCAATGCCGGCAGGCCTCAAGCGCTTTATATAAATCCAGGCCGGGGATACTGCGCGCGGATCCTTTGCCCAGTTCGCCTTTAACAGCGATCAGTACCACCGGCCGGTAATAGGTTTCAACGATACGGGAAGCCACGATACCCAAAACGCCCTGATGCCAGGCCGGATGCCATTTTACCAGCGTTTGATTTTTAAGTTGGTCCGGTTGCTGCCGGCAATCTTTTAAAATGCCGTCCAGGATCGATCGTTCCAGTTCCCTGCGCCGGTTATTGAGTCCGTCCAGCAATTGTGCCAGTTGTCTTGCGGTGGCAATATTGTCGGTTGTCAGCAGTTGCAATGCCAGGGAAGCGTGGTCCATGCGGCCGGCAGCGTTTAAGCGCGGTACCAGTCTGAAGGACACATCTTCGGCATGGGCCGGCTGATGGGAAATGCCCGCCACCTCGCACAATGCCTTTATTCCCGGCCGCGCTCCCGAATTTATGATATCCAGCCCTGTTTTTGAAAAAATACGATTTTCGTCAACCAGCGGAACGATATCGCCGATGGTACCCAGGGCCACCAGATCGCAAAAATTTTTCAGATTGGGTTCCGGACGATTATTCCAAAAGTGTTGATCCCGCAAATATTTACGTAAAGCAATAATCAGTGTAAACGCCACGCCGACACCGGCGAGTGGCTCCATGCCGGACGAGCAATCCGGGCGGTTTGGGTTTAGCACGGCTGCGGCCGGTGGAATTTTTTCAGGGACCTTATGATGATCGGTAACAATTACGTCGATTCCGGAGTTGCCGGCCGCAGCAATGGCCTCATAACTTCCGATGCCGCAATCCGTAGTGATAACCAACCGGATTCGGTTGGGCAGGATCTGGTTGACGATATGCTGAGGTTGCAGGCTGTAACCTTCTTTTATGCGATGGGGAATATAGTAGGACACATCAGCGCCGATGGTCCGCAAAAATCCTAACAGCACGGCTGTGGCAGTGATACCATCAACGTCATAGTCACCGAAGATTAGAATCTTCTCATTTTTCGTTATGGCCCGGTAGATGCGGTTTACGGCCGCATCCATGTCCTTCAGGGCAAAAGGCGAACGAACCCGGTGCAAGGATGGAGCCAGAAAATTTGAAGCCGCTTTAGCGGAGGTCAGGTTGCGGTTGACCAGGACAGCGGCGGTGAGTGGATGACAGTGCAGGCGCGCACTCAATTTTTTTGTCAACGCAGCGTCGGGCTGCAATATGTGCCATTTTTGTTTCATGGACGGCCCTATACCCTATAACTGCTTGATGAACAACCCATAATTGATTCATCTGCGTTGAGGGCTTTTTTATTGCAAATGATATGGTTGTGGTTATACTCATTAGTATTGTGTCCCATAAGCTCAGCATGAAAATTAGGTGTCAGGTTTCAGGTATCGGCCCGTTGCAGGCGTTTCATTTTTTTGATTGGTTTAATTTTTTCAATTTGTTCGATTTGAATTCACCAATTCAACGAATGAAACAAATACAACGAATCTAACAATTCCCTATACCCGGAACAAGGAACCTGAAGCCTACGGACGCTTTTATGACAAAGGAATCGGTTGAAGACGATCATACAATACTACCGTGTGGATCGCAGGCAAATCGCTTTTATAAAATTTATTTTTGAAGCTTACGACGGTATTGCCGGGATCAGAACAACGGATCCGGCCAAGGGAATCATCAAGCTTCATATCGCACCGGGATGTACAGAACAGGTCGAACAAATTTTGCAGGATCTTAAAAAGGATATTTTGATTCGGCGACTGGCGACGGAACCTTCCGAAATTGACTAAACCCCTGTATTTAAAGGAATGCGTTTATTAAATGAATTCAAAATACCTTTACCTTCATACCATTGGCTGCCAGATGAATGTTTATGATTCTGAACAGATTGCCATGCGGCTGGCAACTTTAGGATATCAACAGACCGCATCGATGGCCCAGGCGGATGTGATTATTGTCAATACCTGTACGGTGCGGGCCAAGGCGGAACAGAAGGCCTTTAGCCTGCTGGGTCGCCTGGCGAGGATGAAGCGCAATAAAAAACGGCTCATCGTTGGGGTCGGCGGCTGTGTGGCTCAGCAGGAGGGGGAAAAAATTCTGGACCGCCTGCCCGCTGTTGACCTTGTTTTCGGGACCCAGGCGATTGACAGACTCCCGCGCCTGATTCAACAAATCGAAGCCCGACGTTGCCGGATCGTTGATGTGGATATGGATGCAGACCCGCAGATTCCTGAATCCCTTGTCGAATCCCGGGATGAAAGTGAGGTCTGCAAATTCGTCACCATTATGCGAGGCTGCGATAACCATTGCTCCTATTGCGTGGTTCCCTTCGTACGAGGACGCGAAACCAGTCGCAGGCCCGAAAGCATCCTGCGGGAAATCCACAGCCTGGTTCAGACCGGTGTAAGGGAAATCACCCTGCTCGGACAAAATGTAAACAGCTATGGTAAAAACCAGAATTTGTGCACATTTTCCGAGCTTTTATCCATGATAAACCAGGTCGAAGGGCTTTTAAGAATTCGGTTTACCACTTCTCATCCCAAGGATTTAGGGGCGGATCTTATCCCGGCTTTCAGGAATCTGGACAAATTGTGTCCCCACATTCATCTGCCGGTTCAATCCGGATCAAACCGGGTTTTAAAGCGCATGAACCGCCAATACACACGGGAGCAGTACCTTGACAAAGTGACGAAACTGCGGGATACTTGTCCTCAGATAGCCATCACATCGGATATCATCGTCGGCTTTCCGGGGGAAAGCGAAGCTGATTTTGAGCAGACGTTGCAACTGATTAAAACGGTGGAATTTGACGGACTATTTGCTTTTCAATATTCTGATCGCCCCCAGGCACCATCCGTTAAGCTACCCGATAAGCTTTCTGAGCCGACTATCAGAAAAAGGCTGCAAATTCTTCTGGCGTTACAGGAGAAATTCACCAGACGCAAAAACGTGGCACTGGTCGGCACTACCCAGCTGGTTTTGACGGATGGATTGAGCAAAAAACAGGTATCCGACCAGCCAGCTGAGAATAGCCCGGACTTGCAGTGGACCGGTCGTACATCCACCAATAAAATCGTCAATTTTTATATGGATGAACCCGCGGCTGACTGTGAAAACTTAACGGGCAAAATGATCGGCGTCCATATCGACAAAGGCTTTTCCCATTCACTGTTAGGCAGAGTGATAAATGTCGAACCTTCCGCCGGAGGGTTGAAAGGAGTTGAAAATTATGCTGCATAAGGTGAGCATTGCGGGTTTGACCATTGATCCAGCCTCCAATACGCCGATTATCATATTGAAATCAGAACAAACAGAACAGGCGATGCCCATATGGATCGGTTTG
>JBFFCW010000131.1:0-9297 GCA_041559695.1 Desulfobacterales bacterium | reverse complement strand
CGTCCCGATACCTATCAGCCCGAGGTTTCGATTTCCCACCAGGTTGAAACAGATCGATTTCGCCTCATTATCGGCGGCCGCATTGACGGTGTTTATAACGAACCGGGTCGAACCATCATTGAAGAAATAAAAACCACCACGCGGAATCCGGATTATTTTGAAAAAAATCAGCAGCCGGTCCACTGGGCGCAGGTCAAAACATATGCCTATATTTACGGGCGCCAGCAGGGCCTGGAAGAAATTATGACCCGGCTGACCTATTACCAGGTCGATACCGGTGATGCTCGTGAGTATCAACTCACGTTTGACATATCAGCGCTTGAGATTTTTTTTAAGGATCTCGTTGGGCGTTATCTGGAATGGGCCGAAACGATCATCGATTGGTCCCGCAGGCGTGATGAATCCATACAGGATTTGGATTTTCCTTTTGCAACCTATCGACCCGGCCAGCGCCAGATGGCGGTTGAAGCATACCGTGCGATGCGCGATCGCAGTCAACTGCTTGTTGAGGCCGCAACCGGTATTGGCAAAACGATCGCGGTGCTCTATCCGGCAGTTAAATCCATAGCCGAAAGCGTGAGTCAAAAAATTTTTTACCTTACCGCAAGGACCACCGGGCGGATGGCGGCAGAAAAGGCTCTGGATGAATTGCGGGCCAAAGGCCTCCGATTAAAATCAGTCACCCTGACGGCCAAGGACAAAATCTGTTTTTGCCCCGATAGTGCCTGCAATCCGGAAGAGTGTGACTATGCCCGGGGACACTATGACCGCATCAACGACGCCGTCAATGCCATCTTTGCCAGGGACGCTTTTACGCGCGAACAAATTGTCGAAACGGCCAGGACCTATCGCGTGTGCCCCTTTGATTTTTCCCTGGACCTTTCTCTGTGGGCAGACTGCGTCGTCTGTGATTACAATTATGTCTTTGATCCACGGGTATATTTGCGCCGATTTTTCCAGGAAGAAAACGGTGACTATATCTTTTTAATCGATGAAGCCCATAATCTGGTCGATCGCTCCCGGGAAATGTTTTCGACGGAGATATTCAAACAACCGGTTTTGGACATTCGGCGGCAGCTAAAAAATGAACTGCCGCATATTTTCAAGAGCCTCGGACGGATCAACGCCTGGCTGGTCACCGCCAGGAAAAAATGTGCGGAATCCGGCAATCCGCTGGCGGAAGCAACCCCGCCGGATGACCTGATTCCGCTCCTGAGAGGCTTTCTTTTCATTACCGAGCGCTGGCTTTCCCGCAATATCAAAACAGCGTTTCGCGAAAGTCTGCTGGACCTGTATTTTGCCATATCCGGATTTGTCCGAGTTGCCGACCAATATAATGAATGCTACACCAGCTGTTATGAAAAAATCGGCAAGGATCTGAAACTCAAGCTGTTCTGCATCGATCCTTCCGTCCATCTTGCAAAAGCGATGAGCCGCTGTAATACGGCTGTATTATTTTCGGCCACCATGACGCCGATTGATTATTTTAAACAAATCCTGGGCTGTGACGCCACGGCTCACCACCTGATTCTGCACTCACCCTTTCCCGCTGAAAACCTGGGCCTGTTCGTCTGCGATCAGATTTCGACCTACTATCGTCAGCGGGACCAAACCGTGACCCAGGTATCCCAGACCATTTCCGCCCTGGTTGAACAAAAGAAAGGAAATTATCTGCTGTATTTTCCTTCCTATGAATACATGCGCAAAATCTACCTTTCATTTAGCGACCGCAACCCGCAGATTAAAACCATCCTGCAAACTTCCGGCATGTCGGAACCTGAAAGAGAAGCTTTTTTACAGCGATTTACGGATGAAAACCCGCAAACACTGGTCGGTTTTGCGGTGATGGGCGGCATTTTTGGTGAGGGCATCGATCTGATCGGCGACCGTCTGGTGGGAGCGGTCATCGTCGGGGTGGGCCTGCCCGGCATCAGTCTGGAAAGAGAATTAATCAAGGAACACTTTGCCCGTACCATGAATGGCGGATTTGAATATGCCTATCTTTACCCGGGCATAAACCGGGTGCTCCAGGCAGCCGGTCGTGTGATCCGGACGGAAAAGGATCGTGGCGTGGTGCTCTTAATCGATCAACGCTATGGCCGCTATCAGTACAAATCCCTGCTGCGTGAAGAATGGGATCCGGTCCGGGTGCATGACCCCGGGCAGCTGGTAGATGATCTTCGGGAGTTCTGGAATCAATAAAGAGCGGCCCTTTGGGCCTCGAGGAGCAGCCCGCCGGGCTTTTAGGAGCGCTCCTAAACTGAAACGCTCCCCGGGTCCTGCCTATGGTGGGACGATCTACAACGGTTAGCGAACACATAACCGCATTTGACGTTAGAATTTTGTAGCGACGAAAAATCTATCTGCCAAATCGCCAGACCCGCGCTAACGTTGGTATTTGCCCATCAGCTGCGCTTCGGCCAGAATGTGACCTTCCATGGCTTCGAGCAGGTGGGCCTTGGTAATGCCGCTGGCCAGGTCGAGCTCGGTATCCAGCGCATAAAGCTTGAAAAAATATCGATGGGTGCCGCCCGGGGGGCAGGGCCCGCCGTATCCCAATCTGCCAAAATCATTTGTGCCGTGGCGCGCGCCGTTTTCCAGGGTAGCATCGGGCGATATCTCGCCCGGCAACCCGCTTGCGCCGGTCGGAATATTAAACAGCACCCAATGCACCCAGGTACCCATGGGCGCATCCGGGTCATCACAAATCAGCGCCAGGCTTAGGGCGGTCTCGGGGACGCCGCTCCATGCTAAATCCGGGGAAACGTCCGGCCCGTCGCAGGTGTAACGGGTCGGTATCATTTCGCCTTCCGAAAATACCGAACTGGTTATTTCAAATGTCATGATTTACCTCCTGTGGTCAACGCTTGGTTTGAAAAAAACAATGTGTATCCGGACAGTTATCTGCTACCCCGCAGGGTTTGACACCAAGTGGAATTAAGAATATACTTAAAATTACTGGAGGGGTAAATGAAATTCTTTGCGATCATCATCGGCATCCTGCTGGCCGTCTTTCTGAGTTCCGGCCTAATCGCCGGACAGGTCTATACCTGGACGGATGAAAACGGAAACTTGCATGTTACCGATACCCCGCCGCCGCCAGAATCCAAGGTTCAAGATACCCTGGAGTATCGGGAAAAAACCGCCGCAGAGATTCAGGAGCTAAATCGACAACAAGGCATCCGGCAAGATCAAAAGCGTGAGGAATCTGTTCGCCGGCAGGCCGCAGCGGCTGCAAAAAGGGCCGCAAAAGCCGATCAAGAGGCACAGGATGCCGATCAGAAAGCGGCTGAAGCATACGAAAATGCCATGCGAACCTATGGCATATATGGCAAAACCAAAGATAAAAGAAAAAAATTCAAAAAACGAATAAGAAGGGCCTTTGACCAGGCAGACGCCGCTCAGGCTCGTGCATCTGCGGCAGCCGAAAATGCCCGACAGGCGCAAGAGGATGCCAGGTCCGCCGAAAAAGAAGTCGAAGCCCTCGAAGCGCAGAATCAATAAAACGATGAGTTTATATCGCAACTGGTTTCTGGCCAGCCGGCCGTGGTCCTTTTCGATGACCGCTATCTCCGTCAGTGTCGGCTCAGCCCTGGCCGCTATCGACGGCAGCTTTTCATGGTTCTTTTACATATTGACCATTTTAGCCGGGATTTTTATGCATGCCGCCACTAACCTGATCAATGACTATTACGACGTCAAAAGCGGCGTGGATTTTCAGGGCGTTTCAACCGGGATATACCGGCCCCATCCGCTTTTAGAAGGCAAGTTAACACCGCGCCAGGTGCTGATCGAAGCTTGCGGGTTCTACGGATTTGCTATCATTATAGGCCTTTATCTGGCCGCTATACGTGGTTGGCCCCTATTATGGATCGGCCTGGCAGGCGCCCTTTCAAGCGTTACCTATACCGCACCGCCGTTCAAATACAAATATATGGCACTGGGGGAACTGTCCGTGTTGTTGATGTGGGGGCCTTTGATGGTAGTGGGCTCTTATTTCATTCAACGTCAGGTATTTAGCGGCAATGCCCTTCTCATATCTCTGCCTTTCGGCCTGCTGGTCGCGCTGGTATTGCTGGCCAACAACATCCGCGACATCTCCCATGATCAAAGCAAAGGCATTTTAACCTTACCGATTATGATGGGCCAGCGTAATGGGCTCAGGTTATACAGCGCGCTGATGATTCTGGCCTACGCCGGCATCATCGGCATGTCCATTGCCGGCCCCCTGTATCCATGGTCATTAATCGTCCTGATATCGATACCCCTGGCCTTGAAGTTGCTGCGCCAGATGCTGCAAGAAATCCCTGACGACGCCGATGCTCAAACGGCCAAACTGGATACCGCCTTCGGCGTGCTGCTGGTCGTGTCTTTAGTGCTTGAGGGCCTGTTTTGAAGCGCGAAGTGCGCCCCAAAGCGATCGTATTGACCGTTTTGCTGGCATGCGTGCTGTGGTTTGTGACCTTCTATTTAAGCTGGGCATCATTCTGGATAAAAATTTCCGTTTCAGCCGCAACATTGGCAATCTTATCTTTGTGGATCCAGCCCCATGGTAAAGATCAATTCCGCTTCAACAAAACCGCTATTCTGCTGGGACTGGCATCCGCCGGCCTGTTGTATGCCATTTTCTGGTTAGGCAAAACGATTTCCGGCGCTCTGATGCCTTTTGCTGCCACCCAAATAAACGGCATTTACCAAAAAGGAATGGGAACCCACACCCCTATTATCGCCGCTTTGCTTTTTTTTATCACCGGGCCCTGCGAAGAAATTTACTGGCGCGGTTTTTTGCAAAAAAATCTGGCAACTCGCTTTGGCCCCTGGCAGGGCTGGCTGCTGGCAACCGTTATCTATGCCGGAGTGCACATCTGGTCGTTCAACCTGATGCTAATCGGGGCGGCCGGAGTGGCGGGGGCGTTCTGGGGTGCGATGTTCTGGCGATACAATAACCTGGCGCCGGTAATCATCTCCCATTCCGTCTGGAGTACGGTAATTTTTGCGGTCTTTCCAATGGGTTAGTTTATTCTTTTGGCACATGCGCTTCCGCAATTTCCTTTATCACATCCAGCAGCGGCGGCTTGAGCGTCCGCCATTTGGGCTCGATAGCGCGGCCTTCGTTCCAGGTGAAATCCACAACGTCATATTTTTCAGGAATGATATGTTCGTTATTTTCACCATAGGCCGTTTCGGGATAGTATTCGATATACAGCATCCGGTCCGGTTCGATTTTAAACAGCCGGGTGACATTGGTGGCAATATGGCCGGTGCAGCTGCGCACCGACATTCGACTTTCGGGGACATCGGAAACCATAACAATAATCGGCCTGAGATGAGCCGGGCCACCGGTTTTTTTCTTTTGAAGATCAAATATACGCAACCGGCATTCACCGCTGGCCAGACGCAGCTGGCCGCCCCATCCTTCCCAGGAAAAAATATCATCATAAATCATCATGGTAAAATTTCCAAAGCGATGCTGTCGCGCAGGCCGGCTGATCCTGATGAGGCTGCTTGGCTGTTGCCATGCACGCTGTAATATACTATAGTCAGGTTCACCTCCAACAGAGTCGTTGAATAGGATTGACCGGAATATATACTGAATCCCCATGGCAAACAACCATAATTTAACCCACCTTAAGTTTAACGAAAAGGAATTCATCCTCGTCGGAACGGCGCATGTCTCAAAAGAGAGCGCCCGGCTGGTAAAATCGGTAATCGAGGAAGAAAAGCCGGATACCGTCTGTGTCGAACTCTGCCAGTCCCGCTTCCAGGCCATCCAACAAAAGGATCGATGGCAGGAAACCGATATCGTCAAAGTGATCAAAGAAAAAAAATCATTTTTACTCCTGTCGAATCTTTTGCTGGCATCATTTCAAAAACGAATAGCAAAACAGTTTGATGTTAAGCCTGGCGAGGAAATGATAACGGCCATCAATACCGCAGAATCCACCGGCGCCCAAATTCATCTTGCTGACCGGGATATCCGCACCACCCTTTCCAGGACTTGGCGGGTAATGGGATTTTGGAGCAAAATAAAATTGATCTTTCAACTGACGCTGTCCCTGGGACAACTTGATGAAATCAAAGAAGAAGATATTGAAAAAATGAAACAGCAGGACGTTCTGGAAACCCTGCTGGCTGAAGTCGGCAAATCACTCCCGGCGCTGAAGTCCATCCTCATTGATGAAAGAGACCAGTATCTGGCTGAAAAAATTCGGACGGCACCCGGCAACAAAATCGTGGCCGTCGTGGGCGCCGGCCATATTTCGGGCATCCAGAAATACTGGGATAGCGCCATCGACACCCGGGCACTGGAGCAACTTCCCCCCAAAGGCAAAGCCATCGGGATTCTTAAATGGTTGATTCCGGTGGCGATCGTTGCGCTGTTTATTGCCGGATTTTTTTACGGCGGCAAAGAAGCAGGCACCGACATGATCGCCTGGTGGATTCTAGCCAACGGCATTTTAGCCGGGGTGGGCGCAATCATCGCGCTGGCTCATCCGGCCACGATTCTATCATCGATTGTGGCGGCACCGTTGACTTCGCTAAATCCCATGATCGCTGCCGGGTGGGTATCAGGACTGGTGGAGGCTTTTTCAAGAAAGCCCAAAGTAAAGGATTTGGAACGCCTGCCGGAAGATATCATGTCTGTTCGCGGGTTTTGGAGAAATAATGTGACGCGCATTCTGCTGGTGGTGGTCTTTACGAATCTGGGAAGCTCTCTGGGAACTTTCATCGCCTTTCCGGTTATTGTCAGAGTGCTGCTGGGAGCCTCCTGATAAGTAAGTTAGTGGGTTCAGCGGTTCAGGGTTTGTCATTTTAGCCGCTCACCCGTTAGTTTGGTCGAGTAGTTAATTGGTTGAATGGTCAAATAGTTTAGAATCGGTTGAATCATCTGACGAATTGACCATTCAACGAATCAACTATTTAACTAAATCCTATGACCTCCATTTTCTGTAATCTAACCTTCGAACCCGGAACCTGAACCTTTGAACCGGAAGTCTTTTACGATGAGCCATCGAACACTTTTTAACTCGACTTTAGCACTGATCTCCGTATGGCTATTTCTGGTGGTCGGCTGTGGCGGTGAGTCGGCCATCCGAAGCGACGATTCTCCGGCGGCAAAAGGACCTGTTCTGCTGCGCATGCGCTATACCATCCAGGTCGGCGCCTTCTCAAATATCGATAATGCGGTGCGCCTGACGGCGTCACTGGAAAAACAGGGTCTGGATGCTTATCATTTTCTTCACAGCTCAGGGCTGTACAAGGTACGGTTTGAAAACTTCAGAACCAAACAGGCCGCCCGCAGCAGAGCGGTCGATCTGCAACGCAGGGGCATCATCGATGGTTTTTATATTGTTGAACCGAATGCGTACACACCAGATTCACGCAATGGAAATGTGCGCCTCAGAGAAGAAATCGTTAGAACCGCCGGGCGGTATGTCGGCGTGCCGTATCGCTGGGGCGGTGAATCCCGCCGGACCGGGTTTGATTGCAGCGGATTGACAATGGTTGTTTATCGCCTTAACGGATTGGACCTGCCGCGCTCATCCAGGCAGCAATGGAAAGTTGGAAGACGGATTGATCGCAGCCGGTTGCAAAAAGGCGATCTCGTGTTTTTTGCAACAAGGGGCGGCAACCGAGTTTCGCATGTCGGTATCTATACGGGCGAAAATAAATTTTTGCATGCACCGAGCAGAGGCCGCCGAATTCAATCGTCGTCGTTGTCCGATAAATATTTCAAAACTCGGTATGTGGGTGCCAGATCCTACCTATAGCTGGTTATTCGTTAATCGATATCCGTTATTTGTAAATGGAACGGGGACCTCGGGTTGCGAGTTCCGTATATGAGTGTCAGGTTTCAGGTTTCAGAGGACAGATGTCGAACGACACAAGACAGCTATTAAAAACTGGAAGATAAAGTCCATTGTCTGACATCGATAAGTCAGAGCTCGTCGCAGACTTTTTCTGCCCCCGCCAACTGTTGGCTGACACCTTTTATCTTGTGAAGAACATACAGACTATTTAGCCTTAGGTAAAATTTCAACAATGCTGCGCCGAATCTTTTGCCCGTAATTGAGCGTAAATGTCTTCTGAACCGTTTTTAAGCGGCCCTCCGCAAACATCCGGATGCATTCCGGATAAAGCTCCCATTCCAGCTTTAAACCTTTTTTGCGGATTGAATCAACGGTATCATCAGGGGCAATGGGAAAGGCCCGCTGCCCGATGATCGGTCCGGTGTCTTCACCGTAGTCGATAAAATGCACCGTGCACCCAGCAACCTTGCAACCGTAACGAAACGTATCGCCGTAACCGTCTACGCCGGGAAATGCCGGGAGCAATGCCGGATGAATGTTCATGATCCGGGGTTTTTCGCGATCCCGGTTTACCCGATCAATAAAATAAGGCGTCAAATTTCTCATGAATCCCGCCAGCACCAGGAGGTCAAACTGATAATTGCTCATTTCAGTTAGCAATTTGTCCTCGGCAATCGCCCGGGTGTATAAAAAGAATTTCATTTTGTCGGAATCATTCTGCCCCGGGACAAGGGATTGTTTGGCAAGAATGTCATCATAGTCAAAATCACCCGGCAGCTGTGCCCGTGATGGGTCCGCTTTAAACTTGCCGATAATGGACGCATAATCAACGGCAAATGAAGGAATTTGGTGGTTTGCAGCTCTTTCAAGACCATCAGCCCGGGGGTTATCGGATCCAACAAATGCCACTTCTGCGTTAATTCTGCCATTTTCGCAGGAATCAATAATGGCCTGCAGGTTTGATCCGCCCCCTGAAATAAGGGTCCCGATACGAATCTTATTTTTCATTCTCAAAGCCTTTCCGGTGATGGATTACCAACGATTGGCGAACACCAAAAGAATGAACAGAAGTTTTTTCAAAATCTCAGATCAGGTTCAAGGGTTCCGCTGCAGCGGGATTACATATCTGATCTTAAAAAAATACTAATGTATGCATCAAGCGCAGGCCGATCGAGAAAGCGCAGCACACATGGGTATGTGAGCATTTATCGGAGGCCTGTGCTGCACCTTAATTTTAAATAATCAGATGCGAATCCCGCAAGCGGGGCAACGCAGCCATTGGGCCTTAGATGGGGTTTTGAAACCACTTCTGTTCAAGGTTGCCAAAAAACGCGATTTAATTCAATGCGAAAGTTTTAGATCTCTATTGGAACCCATCTCAAAAATAGGACTTTGGGCCAAAAGACATTTTTGAGTTGGGTTCTAGTTTCATTTGACACCGGCTCCAACTTTCCCTATAACCGTTTTTCATTTTTAAAATTCGGAT
>JBFFCW010000130.1:0-9303 GCA_041559695.1 Desulfobacterales bacterium | reverse complement strand
TTGGAGATGATCCAAAAATAATAACCGATCAAAAGAATACTAATTAAATTAAAAGACTCTGTGAGGATTTAGAGCCATGCCAGAAGGAACACTTTGCAACAAAACACCCGTTACGACCAAAGAGCAGCTCCAGGCCCTGTTGGCCGATAAAAGCGGGAAACAATACTATGAACAGATGAATGAACTGGAGGTGGACAGCAAAGCCCTGTGGGGAACGATTCAAAAAAGCTTGAAATCACGCACGAAAACGTGGCTGGAGATTTGTTCTCACTGCGGCTTATGCGCCGAAAGCTGCTTTTACTATCTTGCCAACAAGCGGGATCCCACGCAGGTCCCCTCTTATAAGATTCAAAAAACCCTGGGTGAGCTAATTCGGCGCAAAGGCGACGTCGACAATGCCTTTATGCAGATGAGCATGGATTGGGCCTATTCCAAGTGCACCTGCTGCACGCGCTGCGGGGTTTATTGCCCCTTTGGTATTGATACCGGCATTATGTTCAGCTATCTGCGCGGCCTGCTTTACGGGCAGGGTTTTGTGCCCTGGGAAATGAAGATCGGCTCCGGTATGCACCGCATCTTCCGGGCCCAGATGGATATTACCACCGAAGACTGGGTCGATACCTGTGAGTGGATGGCGGAAGAATACGAGGAGGATTGGCCCGGCCTGGAAATTCCGGTGGACAAAAAGGATGCGGACATCATTTATACCGTCAATGCCCGGGAGCCCAAGCATTACCCGGAGGATATTGCCGAAGCCGCCATTTTGTTTCATGTGGCCGGTGAAAACTGGACGGTTCCCAGCGAGGGCTGGGAGGAAACCAGTCTGGCCATGTTTGCCGGTGATTGGGAGGCCGCCAAATTACAGGTCGAGTCGGTTTATGATGCCATGGAGCGTCTAAATCCCGAGCGCATGGTGGTCACCGAATGCGGGCATGCTTACCGGGCGACCGTTATCGAAGGCCCATACTGGGCCGGTCTTAAAACCGGCAAAACGCCGATTGACAGCCTGCACTATGTTGAATGGGTGGCCGAGGCCCTGCGCACCGGCAAGCTGAAAATCGATCCGGCCAAGAAAATCAAGGAGCCGGTAACTTACCAGGATTCCTGCAATTACATTCGCAACGGCGGTCTTGCAGATGTGGCCAGAGAAATTATGGGCTATATTGCGGAGGATTTCCGGGAAATGACGCCGAACCGCGAACATAATTTTTGCTGCGGCGGCGGCGGCGGCTTGAACGGAATCGGCCGTTATCGCCAACAGCGCAACATCGGCATGAAGGTCAAGCGTGATCAGATACTGGCAACCGGTGCTAAACTGGTGATTGCGCCCTGCCACAACTGCTGGGATGCCATCCGTGATTTAGAAGAAGTTTACAAAATTGGAATTCGCTGGTCATTCTTAAAACCGCTTTTAATCAATATGCTCGAGGTTCCGGAACACCTCAAACCGCCCGAGGAACCGGAAGAATAGATAAGGGTAAAATTAGAGCGATAATGTCGTGAAATTCCATATGCTAAAGCGTGTTAAAGCGGAGTTTCACACATAAAACCATTCATTTTTACCGCGAAGTTCACGAAGGACACAAAGAAAAGAAATTAATAAATTTTGCATCAATCTTTGTGCAGCTTCGTGTTCTTCGTGGTGAATAACATAATCCAAGCTTTTCTGAGAATATCCCCTTTGCGGAATTGATACGGCCTCGAACATGGCGTCAGAAGGTCTCAGCACCCCCTATTTGCGAATCCCGCCTTTTACAGGCGGGATTTTCATTTGGAAATTTGAATTTTTTTCTCTGATCGATCCGGCCGCAACCGCGTCTAAATACCTTGACAGTTTACCTGCCGGCTGCTACTTAAACCCTCTTAATTAGAACCCATCTCAAAAATGCCTTTTGGCCCAAAACTCCGGATGTTGCACAGGAGCATTGTTTGATGGTTGATTTTACCTACCAGGAAATGTTTCCCTTGAAAGATGATCCCACCGAATATCGCCTGCTGACAGCGGATTACATATCTCCGGTCGAGGTTGACGGAACCCGGCTTTTGCGGGTGGCATCGGAAGGGTTAACACTCCTGGCCGAACAGGCTTTTCGCGACGTATCGCATTTTTTGCGCACCTCGCATTTGAAGCAATTGGCGGCCATATTCGATGATCCGCAGAGTGCCGCCAATGATAAAGCCGTTGCACTGGAGCTTTTAAAAAATGCGGTAATTGCCGCCCAAGGCGAGTTTCCCATGTGCCAGGATACCGGAACGGCAATCGTGATCGGCAAAAAAGGCCAGAGCGTCTGGACCGGTTATTCGGATGAAGAAGCGCTTTCAAAAGGCATCTTTAACGCATACACCCAGGGCAATCTACGCTACTCTCAGAATGCCGCTCTGACCACATACGAAGAAAAAAACACCGGCTGCAACCTGCCGGCCCAGTTCGAACTGTACGCGGTACAGGGAGATGAATATCATTTTTTGTTTTTGGCCAAAGGCGGCGGATCCGCCAATAAAACTTATCTTTATCAGGAAACCAAAGCGGTATTGACACCGCAGCGGCTGTTGGATTTTATGAAGGACAAAATGAAATCGCTCGGGACCGCTGCCTGCCCGCCGTATCATCTGGCATTTGTTATCGGCGGCACTTCTGCCGAACTCAATCTGAAAACGGTTAAACTGGCCAGCGCCAGGTATCTGGACGGTCTGCCGACAAAAGGCAGCGAATCGGGACATGCATTTCGGGACCTTGAACTGGAAGAGCGGGTGCTTAAAATGTCAGCAGAACTGGGTATTGGTGCTCAGTTCGGCGGGAAATATTTCTGCCTGGATGTCCGGGTGATCCGGCTGCCCCGTCACGGCGGTTCCTGTCCCATCGGGGTGGGGGTCAGCTGCAGTGCCGACCGCAATATCAAGGCTAAAATCACCGCCAAGGGTATTTTTTTAGAACAGCTGAATACCCATCCGGTCCAATATTTACCGCAGGTCGATGTATCGGATACGGATGCGGTGCGCATTGATTTAAATCAGTCCATGGATCGGATCCTGGCGCAGTTGAAAGCGTTTCCGGTCGCGACCCCCCTGCTGCTGAGCGGAAAAATCGTGGTCGCCAGAGATATAGCCCATGCCAAACTAAAAGAGCGCCTGGATCGCGGAGAACCGCTTCCGGATTATTTTAAAAACCACATCATCTATTATGCCGGGCCGGCTAAAACGCCGCCCGGGTATGCGTCGGGCTCGTTCGGGCCGACCACTGCCGGCCGTATGGATCCCTATGTGCCGATCTTTCAAGCTCAAGGGGGCTCGATGATCATGCTGGCAAAAGGAAACCGATCGCAGGCGGTCACCGAATCCTGTAAAAAGTTTGGCGGATTCTATCTGGGCTCCGTCGGCGGGCCGGCAGCCAGGCTCGGCAAGGAATGCATCACCAAAGTTGAGATCCTCGAATATGAAGAGCTTGGCATGGAAGCAGTTTTTATGATAACCGTAAAGGACTTTCCAGCCTTTATCATCGTTGATGACAAAGGGAATGACTTTTTTGAGAAACTTTTGAATTAAAGTATGTTACGGGTTTCGCGTTACGAGTTAAGAAGAAAATATTGATTCAAAACGCCGGACGTGCAACACGGAAAGCGAGACACGCAACTCGCAACAGATAAAAGGAGCAAAATATGGCAACCAATGATATGAAAACTATGGACGGGAACACCGCGGCTGCTCATGTGGCTTATGCCATGAGCGATGTTGCCACCCTTTATCCCATTACGCCGTCTTCACCGATGGGTGAAATCGCTGATGAATGGGCAGCCGCAGGCCGCAAAAACATTTTCGCCCAACCCATGATTGTTCGTCAGCTGCAATCCGAAGCCGGAGCGGCTGCCTCGGTGCACGGTTCGTTGGCGGCGGGGGCGTTGACCGCAACGTTTACCGCCTCCCAGGGACTGCTTTTGATGATCCCCAACATGTACAAAATGTCCGGCGAGCTTCTACCGGCAGTTCTGCATGTTTCCGCCCGGGCCATCGCCGCCCACGCGTTATCCATCTTTGGTGATCATCAGGATGTGATGGCCGTTCGCCAGACCGGTTTTGCCTTGCTGGCATCGGCATCCATACAGGAAGTCATGGATCTGGGATTAACCGCCCATCTGGCTGCGATTGAAAGCAGCGTTCCGTTCGTGCACTTTTTTGATGGCTTCCGGACCTCGCACGAAATCCAAAAAATTGCCGTCATCGACTATGAAGATATGGCCAGGCTGACAAATTTTGAGGCGGTGGCCAAATTTCGCGCCCGTGGCGCCAATCCGGAACGGCCGGAACTGAGAGGAACTGCCCAAAACCCGGATATTTATTTTCAGGGTAGGGAAGCGGCCAATTCCTATTATCTCAAGGTGCCCGGCATCGTCAGCGATTACATGAAAAAAGTCAGTGATTTGACCGGACGGCAATACGGCCTTTTCGATTACGTGGGAGACCCGGAGGCTGACCGCATCATTATTTCCATGGGATCGTCATGCGAAACCATCGAGGAAGTCATCAATCATATGGCCGCCCGGGGTGAAAAAGTAGGCCTGGTCAAAGTGCGCCTCTTTAGACCGTTTTCAAGCGAACACCTTTTTGCCGCGATCCCAGAAAACGCCAAAACCATTACCGTGCTGGATCGAACCAAAGAGCCGGGCGCACTGGGCGAACCGCTGTACCAGGATATTTGCACGGCTTATATGGAACGCGGCCAAACGCCTCAAATTTTAAGCGGCCGCTATGGTTTGGGCTCAAAGGAATTTAATCCGGCCATGGTCCTGGCGGTTTATGAGAATATGCGCACAAACAGCCCCAAAAACCATTTCACGGTGGGGATTATCGACGATGTCACCAACACCTCCCTGGAGGTCGGTGACTCCCGGGACGTCACCCCGGAAGGCACCGTCCAATGCAAATTCTGGGGCCTCGGTGCTGATGGAACGGTGGGCGCCAACAAAAGTGCCATAAAAATCATCGGCGACAATACCGATATGTTCGCTCAGGCGTATTTTTCCTATGATTCCAAGAAATCCGGCGGGGTGACGATCTCCCATCTGCGATTCGGCAAAAACCCGATTCAATCCACCTATTTGATTGACACCGCCGATTATATCGCCTGCCACAAAGCCAATTATGTGGATATTTACGATGTGCTCGACGGTATCAAAGATGGCGGAACATTTGTCCTCAATTCCCGCTGGTCACCCGAACAGATGGAAGAAAGACTGCCGGTGGACATGCGCCGCACCATCGCTCAAAAAAAGCTCAAGTTTTACAATATCGATGCTGAAAAAATTGCCAGGGAAGTCGGGCTGGGCGGCCGTATCAACATGATCATGCAGACGGCTTTTTTCAAATTGGCCAACGTGATTCCGGTCGATGACGCCATCGCTTATCTGAAAGACCAGATCAAAAAGCTGTTTGCCAAAAAGAGTCAGAAGATTGTGGATATGAACTTTGCGGCGGTGGACCAGACGTTGGACAACCTGGTGGAAATCGAATATCCGGAATCCTGGGCGGACGCCGCCGGCAAATCCGCGGCAGAAAAAGACGAACCGGATTTTGTTAAAAATGTAATGCGACCCATTCTGGCCCAGCAGGGGGATAAGCTTCCGGTCAGTTCATTCCAACCGGACGGCATTTTCCCGGTGGATACATCCCGCTACGAGAAACGCGGAGTGGCCATCAATGTGCCGGAATGGATTATGGAAAACTGCATCCAGTGTAACCAGTGTGCCATGGTCTGCCCGCATGCCAGCATCCGCCCGGTACTGCTGACCGAGGAGGATTTGGGCAAAGCGCCCGACGGTTTTGAGGCCAAAAAGGCCGTCGGC
Organism: Desulfobacterales bacterium; assembly: GCA_041559695.1. Classification (GTDB taxonomy): domain Bacteria; phylum Desulfobacterota; class Desulfobacteria; order Desulfobacterales; family JAHEIW01; genus JAHEIW01. The sequence continues at coordinate 3,466 of JBFFCW010000130.1, read as the reverse complement.
AAAGACCTTAAAGAATACTATTTCCGCATTCAGGTAGACACCCTTGATTGCATGGGATGCGGCAACTGTGCCGACATCTGTCCGTCAAAGAAAAAAGCGCTGGTCATGAAACCCCTGGAGAGCCAGACCGCCTTGCAGGTGCCGTTTCACGAATTCAGTGTGGAGCTGCCGGTGCGCGACGATGTGGTCGCCCGGACCACGGTCAAGGGCAGTCAGTTTTGTCAGCCACTGCTGGAATTCTCGGGGGCATGTGCCGGCTGCGGTGAGACGCCTTATGCCAAACTGCTGACCCAGCTATTCGGCGAGCGCATGATTATCGGCAATGCCACCGGCTGCAGCTCGATCTGGGGCGGTTCAGCACCGGCGATTCCGTACTGTGTCAACCAGGACGGTTTTGGCCCCACCTGGGGCAACTCGCTGTTTGAAGATCCGGCCGAGTTTACCTACGGCATGTTTTTGGGCGCCCTACAGCAGCGCTATAAAGCGGCCGATTTGATGAAAGAAGCTTTAAATACAGATATTTCCAAGGAGATGAAAGATGCCATGCAGAGCTGGCTGGATAGTTTCAAAGATCCAGAGGGCTCCAGGAAATACGGCGATCAGCTCAAAGCGCTGCTAAACCAGCAAAACGGCAACGCGCTTCTGAAGGAAATAGCCGGTTACGCCAGACTGTTTACCAAAAAGTCATACTGGGTGTTTGCCGGCGACGGAGCGGCCTATGATATCGGTTTCGGTGGTATTGATCATGTGATGGCGACCGGAGAAGATATTAATCTGCTGGTCATGGATACTGAAGTATATTCCAATACCGGGGGGCAGTCTTCAAAGGCAACGCCGACCGGATCGGTTGCCAAGTTTGCGGCCTCCGGCAAAAAGACGCCCAAAAAGGATATGGGCCAGATGATGATGTCTTACGGTTACGTGTACGTGGCCAGCGTGGCCATGGGCGCCAACAAACAGCAGATGATGAAAGCCATTCTGGAAGCTGAAAGCTATGATGGGCCCTCCATAATCCTGGCCTATTCACCCTGTATCAACCAGGGAATCCTGGCCGGTATGGGAAAGAGCCAGGAAGAAGAGAAATTGGCCGTGCAGTCCGGCTACTGGCCGCTGTACCGTTACAACCCGACGCTCAAGGCGCAGGGGGAAAATCCGTTTATCCTGGATTCCAAAAAACCGGACGGCAGCCTGCGCAAGTTTCTGGAAGGTGAGATTCGGTTCGCCTCCTTGAAGCGAACCTTCCCGGAGGAGGCCGATAAGCTGCACACCGAATTGGAAGAACAATTCAATGCTCGCTATGAGGACCTGGCCCTGATGGCCGATCCAACCAGCGTGTGCCAAGAACCCGAATCTGAAGAACCGTCACCCGCCGAATAATTTTTTGCGGGTAACTCCGTTTGCGAAACGTAAAGGCCGTTTGAGACATCAAACGGCCTTTGTTGCTATTTTGATTTAGCACAATGGCTTATGCGGAATTGTAAAATTCCGGTTGCCCGTTAAGCCTGTTTGAAGGCAGCCCGGGGTTTTATTGGGTAGGGGTTGCTATGATTTGCCGTGACAGTATTCTTCACAGTACTGCGGGCCTGATTTACAGTCCCAGGTGCCATCCTCTTTTTGTCGGCAGTTATCGGCAAAAAAATAGCATCGTTCAAGGCAAATATTTTCTTTATCTGACATTTTTTTACTCATGAGTATATCCTCTTTATGGTTTACAATCCCCCTCAGGGGTCGCATCTTTAACCTAACCATCGGATGGATATATGCAATATGCGCACTTCAAAACCGTCTGGTCGCTAGCGGGATTTTTCATATTTCAATCAAAACCATCGTTTTTTTAAGGACCCGTCCATGCGAAACATTCTAATTGGTATTTTTTGGATTTTAATTGCGATTCCTGCTCTGGCGGACGGGGACCAGCCGGTAGAAGCGCTGCGCAGAGGCGTCGAAGCCGGTTTCCGGGTCCTGAAGGACCCTGAATTTAGTGACGCGGAACGAAAAGAAGCGCAGCAGCAAAAACTCCGCATCATTTTAGAGCAGTTATTTGATTTTCGGGTATTTTCCAAAAAGGTGCTGGCTTCAAACTGGAAAAATTTTACCCCGCCCCAAAGAGAAGAATTTGTCAGGGTGTTTACCGAATTTTTAGGCAAATTTTATATGGGCAAGTTACAGGAAAAATACAAAGACGAAAGACTTATTTATGCAGGCCAGGAAATGATTTCCGCTACACGGGCGCTGGTAAACATCAAAGTCGTCTGGAAAGGCCAAAAAATTCCGGTTGACCTTCGGATGATCAAACGCAAGGGATTATGGAAGGTTTACGATATCCAGGTTCTGGGGATCAGCGCTGTGAGAAATTATCGCGCTCAATTTCAGTCCATACTGCGCAAGGAAACCCCCGGTCAGGTAATCGAACGGTTGAAACAGAAAATAGAGCAGATCGAACAAAAGCAACAGAAGGGATAGAAGATACAAAGATTTTTTTTGCCAATATGAACAAATACTGCTATTTTACTTCCTCAAATGCCATACCGATGGCGGCGCAAATTATGCGTGTGCTGAGGCCAACGGTTCAAAGCCCTCTTTGGCGGCGTTGTAGAAAAAATAGATACTATCTGCTCGTTCCAGATAGGCGGTAAAAGGTCGGCTTATGAGAGCTAAATTGTTTTTGGCTTATACGAAAGTTTTGGACAAAGATAGATTTCTCGTTCTGATCGTCTTCATTGTGGCGCTGATTGTGCTGGGCCCTTTCATGGAGGGCATCGTAGGGCTGCGTTTTTTCATGGACCTGTTTTTTTCCATCATTTTTGTTGCCACCATTTATGCTGCCTCTCAAAAAAGAACTCACATAATAATTGCTGCAATCTTGCTGATACCAACGCTTCTTGCAGTGTGGACCGAGGATATACCAACACACAATACCCTGCTCACCATCGGCTACATCTGTGGGCTGATTGTCTTTGCTTTCGCAGTGATTTCAATTTTGAAATATATTTTTACAGAACAGGTGGTTACCAGACAAACCATATCTGCTGCGGTCGTCATATATCTGCTCCTTGCACTGATGTGGACCTTTATTTATAGGTTAATCGAGAACCTATACCCTGGATCTTTTGCAGTGGCGCATGATAAACTCCAGGATGCACCCAATATTTATTTATATTTCAGCCTGGTAACGATTACCACTTTAGGATACGGCGACATTTCACCTACAGGGGGCCAGGCTGTATCAATGGCGGTTTTGGAAGCGGTTACAGGCCAAATATACCTGGTCGTGGTGGTCGCCTGGTTTGTCGGCATGTACGTGTCAAAAAAGTCAAAGAAATAATGGCAAGGACCATGTCTAAAGCCGTTAGCTTCAGCAGTTTTTTTGATATCAACACAATAGGGGACAGAGAAGATGAGACTATTTTTCATCGTGTTTTTTATATTGATTATCATCGCTCCATTTCGCGCTAATGCAGATGAA
>JBFFCW010000129.1:0-9362 GCA_041559695.1 Desulfobacterales bacterium | reverse complement strand
CGGTGAAATCGCCAGAGACGAATTTCATCTTTGTAGTGCGCCAGTGCCGGCGCAATGATTTCGTGGGCAATGAGTAAATCCAGATGCCAGTTTGCCTTTTCTTCTGCCGGCCAGTGTAAGCGAAATTTTGCAAACCACCATCCGCTGGATAAGCCGATTTTTTGTGGCGGCGGCGCAATCGTCTCGGGTGATTTCGCCGGACCCGTTGTGGCACAGCCCGTGATAACCATCATCAAAAGAATAAGCAGAACCGATATCAACCGGCAGGCGCATTTATTTAGCATCATTTCCCTCCTCTATTTGAGTGCGATATTATCAACCACTGGTATACGATCGGGCAAAGGCTCAAGAAATCAGCCGCTTTCGTTTTCGGTGAAAATCCCGGGCAAGCGCACAATTATCCGCCAGCAGCTCGGCAAGCCTGACTTTAATGGCGCTGTTGTCTTGAGCCTGATAGGTTTTTAGATTTTCGGCAAAATCGGGCAGCCGATACAGAAAATGACCCACTGCTTCAGTCGTGGCCCGCCTTAAGTTGGTGCCGTACTGTAAACGGGCCAGTAGAAACCCGTTTATTTCCTGCTCAAACTGACCGCGCATGGGAAGTGCCAGGTAGGGTTTGCGCAGATAAAACGATTCGGTCATAAGCGTAAAGCCGGCCGTTGCCATAACCGCTTTGCAAGATGCCAGGTCACGGAGAAAACCCGTTTTGCTGAATGCTTTGAACGTCAAATGACCTTCAGCGCCTTCCTTTCCTGCCCCGTACACGATAAAAGATTCACGGGTAAAAGATTTTAATCTTCTTAGAAACGTTTCGAACCCGCTGGTCAGATAGACTAACATATGTTCACCGCAAGATGGCTGCGATGACAAAACGTCATTCCGCAGAATCGGCGGAAAGAAAAATGTGCGGTTATTTTGGGGTTCTCCGTAATAGAACGTCGTCACCAGTGACACATCCGGTCGCGGCACCATGGCTCTGATGATGGTCTTCGTCATTCTGCGCTCTGCCTGCAGGTGGGCCGGACAAGGATAGGACATATAACGCAGCCGGTGCTGGTTGTCGATGGTGATCAGCGGCAGGTCATAGTGGTGGGCCAGGTAGGCGGTCATGGGCTCAAAATCGGTAATGACGCAGTCGGGCTGAAATTTTTTAAAAAGCTGCTTGCGCAGCGCTTGAAGCCTCTTGTGGCCTTTGGGCAATCGCTGCAAATTATCGGTGAATGTTTTTACCTTTGAGACGCGATTATCCAGACTGGCGATATGAAGCCCCTCTGTCTCAAAAACATCGAAATCATCTTTAAGGTTAAGGTAACCGCGATCGTAGCTGACCACCGTTACGTCGTGGCCCAGATCTTTGAGATGGGTCAACATCTCCCGGGACCTGGAAGAGTGGCCCGAGCCCTCACCGGAAACGCCATAGACGATTTTTGCCAATTTCTGCTCCGCAGAATTATTTGATAATTTACGTTCGCTTTGACCGCTTTAATTGAATGGTGACGAGGTTTTTCGGATCCGGACACTGCAGTTGAATGCTATCGCCCTTCCACCACGGCAGCGAGCCCCCAAACTGGAAGGTTTGCAGACTCGGGAATATATCGTGGTAGAACCAGCCACACAGACCGGCGGCGCTAAAGCAGCTGATTTCAAAGGTTTCCCCCTCTTTATGGCATGCATCACAATCGCCCTTGACGCCTAAAATAGTGGCTTTGATTTTATAGCCGATTTGTGGATCGTGTGCCATTTTGATTCCTCCTTCTTCAAGTTCGGTTGAGCCGGTTTGCCCGTTATGCCCGTTCGCCTGTTAGCCTGCCGGAGGCGGATTAAAAAATAAAATCAGACAGCTATCCTTGTTTAACGGGCTCAACTGGGCAACGGGACAACACGCATACTTGGTTTAACTTCAAAAGCAATTCGCCATTTACCATTAAGCGTTTGTTGATATCATGTCCTGTAAATAAATCGCGTCGATCCAAAAGCGGCGGGCTGCCCGTCGGTCTGCCGGCTTTGCATAATCAATTCCGATTCGGGGGCCTTTTTTTATATAGCGCTCGGGAATGGAGGGCCGATCCTCCACCCACAGTTTCTTTCCGACCGTCAGATCCCAGCCGTTTAGGGATTTATCAATCGCCAGAGCCTGGCACAATTTGGCCGGACCGTCCGTGAGATCTTTAGCGCTTCGACCACGGTAGCGCCGCATGTGTTTTATGCCGTCAAGAGGCACAATAGCACGAATGAGAACCGCGCAGGGATTTTCTTCTTCCCCGGTAACCAGGTTCAGCATATAATGCATCCCGTAAACAAAATACACATAGGCCCTGCCGGCGCGACCAAACATGACCGAATTGCGCGGTGTTTTACCTTTAAAGGCGTGACTGGCACTGTCCATTGAACCCAGATAAGCCTCTGTCTCGCAAATCAGCCCGCTTAACATCTTGCCGCTGAATTTTCGGACAAGCTTTTTCCCCAGTAAGGCCCCGCCGACCGAAAGCGTGTCACCCGCATAAAAATGATGTTTTAAAATGGTCATCCTACATGTAATTGTTTTTGATCACCGCTTCCAGGGGCTTTAGTTTTATAGATCCGTGCGGATCGGATTCGAAATAAAGAACATATTCATCAAAGATGCCGCCCAATAAGATGTCGATCCTGCGGGTTCGTTTGATAAAGATCCCGTTTTTATCATAGACGATATCGCCTTTACCGTCTTTGACAATCGAAATGGCAAATAAAGCCTGTTTGCCCACTTTTACAGAAAATCGGTCGCCCACTTTGAAACCGCTATCATCCAACTGATTTTTATGAATAAATATTCCTTTGCGATCGGGGTCGTAATTCGCAACGGGCAAATCGTCGATGTCCTTTTTTGATATCATTGAATCCTTCCTTTCGCACAACCGCAATTTATCTGCCCATATCATGAACCGGCTGCAGATTCCATTGCAAAATCGCCGAATATGAGCCCAACTAAATTTGACAGGCCAGTGGCGATCCTTTACAATTTTAGACATGATCGTCCACAAATCTAAAGCATTCTGGATTGCCGGCAGCATTTTTACTCTGGCATTTGCCGTTCTGTTCATCATCCGCCTGGGAATATTGGAAAAACTCCTATTCCGCCCACGCACCCTGTCGCTGCAATCTATCGATACCGTCCCTGAACGCGATACCTGGATGAACATTTTCCAAAATGAGCGTAAAATCGGCTTTTCCCATACCCGATTTTATGAGGATACGACCGGTTATCGCCTGACCGAGGCGGTTCAAATGCGGATCAACACGATGGGGATGATTCAGGATATCAGCCTGAACACCAATAGCCGGCTCAATCCGGATTTTACACTTCAGGAGCTTGATTTTGAAATCAGTTCAGGTCGATTTCGCTTTTCGGTCCGGGGTTCTGTTGATGGAAATACCCTGCAGGTGACGACCGAAAGCGCCGGTTCGAGCCGCCAGCTGGAGATTCCGGTTAAAGGTAAGACTTACCTGATCAACAGCATTATGGGTGCTGTGGCCACCACCGATCTGCGGTCGGGTGACAAATATGTTTTTAACATTTTCGATCCGGCTTCTATGGGCCAGGCGGAGGTCATCGCTGAAGTTATCGGCCGGGAGTTCATTGATATCGCGGGGCTCAACCAGCCGGCTACCAAAGTCTCTTTGAATTTTAAAGGGGTATCCCAGCTGGCCTGGATTGGAAAAGAAGGTGAAATCATCAAGGAAAAAGGGCTGTTGGGCATCAGTTTGATAAAAACGAACCGTAAGGATGCCCTTGACGGGCTTGCCATTGAATCCAGCCAGGATCTTACAAAAATTGCCTCGGTGGCCTCCAATATCACGCTTGACAACGTTGAAGCCCTTAACGTGCTCAAGGTTAAAATCCAGGGAATTCCGTCTGACAAACTGCAACTCCAGGGCGGCCGGCAAACATTTCATCAACAAATTTTGACCGTTAAAAAAGAAGCGCTGGCGAATCTGGCCCCCGAACTTCAGACTGAAAATCTGGCGGCGTTGGAAAAAATATTTTTAAAGCCTGGCCCATTTATTCAATCCGACAATCAAAAGATCCGGGATCTGGCCCGAGACATTTTAAAAGACGAGCCCGATGCGCCCCCGTTAACCCGGGCCAGAAAGCTGCTGGATTGGGTGTATACCCATATTCAAAAGCGGCCGGTCCTGTCGCTGCCGGATGCGCTTTCCACCCTTGAAAATCGTGTGGGCGATTGCAATGAACATGCCGTATTGCTGGCCGCACTGGCACGGGCAGCCGGAATTCCCACCCGCATTGAAGCCGGGCTGGTGTATTTAAAGGGTCGCTTTTACTATCATGCCTGGAATCTTATGTACCTGGGGCAATGGGTCACCGCTGACTCCCTTTTCGGGCAGCTGCCGGCCGATGTCAGCCATCTGCGCTTTGCAACCGGTTCCCCCGAACAGCAGCTGGACATAATGGGTATCATCGGCAAAATCCAGCTGGCGGTTATAGAATAGCCTGTTGCCGACTTCTTTTGCTTCTCAATAATTTTGGGCAGGCTAAGCCGAAGTGTGATATAATCCAAAAAAAGTGCCTAAAATGCGTATAGCGCATATTGGTTGAGCCCGTTGGTCGGTTAAAAAGTAAAATCAGACATAATACATTCTCTAACGGGCACAACGGCACAACGGGCTCAACGGGCTCAACCGGTCAACCCAAAAATATGATCGAACTAACAGACCTGACAAAAAAATACGGTGCGTTCCAGGCGGTCAATGACCTGAACCTTTGCGTTAAAAAAGGAGAGGTTTTTGGATTTATCGGCCCCAACGGCGCCGGCAAAACCACCACCATTAAAATGATGGGCGGCATTCTGGAGCCCACCAAAGGTATGGTGAAAATTGCCGGCATTAACATGCGGGAAGCGCCTGAAAAGGCCAAAAGCAAAATCGGCTTTATCCCCGACCGACCCTATCTGTACGAAAAACTCACCGGTATGGAATTTTTAAGATTCACTGCGGATTTATACGGGGTACGCGAAGAAGCATTTGAGGCAACCGCGCTTAAAATCCTCAAAGATTTTTCACTGGCGGACTGGGCCGATGAGCTGATTGAATCTTATTCCCACGGTATGAAACAACGACTGATTATGTCGGCAGCGCTCCTGCACGATCCGGAAGTGATTATCGTAGATGAACCCATGGTAGGACTCGATCCGGCAGCCATTATAATGGTTAAAAAACTTTTTAGAGAGCTTGCCGAGCAGGGCGTCACCGTCTTTATGTCTACCCATACCCTCAAAGTCGCTGAGGAAACCTGCGATCGGATCGGGGTGATTAATAAAGGCCGTTTAATCGCCATGGGAACAACCAAAGAACTGCAGCGGGAGGCCAACATCACCGAAGCCGACCTCGAACGGGTCTTTTTAAACCTGACCAACAATGTTTCATAAATAATTGAGCCTGTTGGCCCGTTTGCCCGTTTGCGGGTTCAAAGAAATAAAAATCGACAATATTCCTTTTTGAACGGGCCCAGCCGGCTCAACCGGAAACGGGCAGACCTGATGAAGTGATCTCCTATTTTTGAAATAGGCTCGATTATATGATTATTTGGATTAACGAAAAACAGCAATGAACGAAGTTCTGACCTTATTAAAACCTCGAATCTGGCATGTTAGAAACCGCGGTTCTTCAAAAGCCAACGGCAGACGCGGTGCACGCCTTCTTTTGCTCGGTTCATTCGGCTTGCTTTTCTGGTGCGGTATATTTGCCGTTTCCTGGCGGGTTCTCGCTTATTTTAAAGGCATTGAAGATATCGGCGATATTCTGGGCTATAAGCTGCTGTCCATGATGCTGGTCGTGTCTTTCGCCCTGCTGCTTTTCAGCAGCATCCTCACATCCCTTTCCAAACTGTACCTGTCCCGCGACCTTTTACTGGTTCATTCCCTGCCGGCATCCAGTTACAAGATTTTTATCGCGCGCTGGATCGACAGCACCATCGAAAGTGCCTGGATGGTCATCATCTACACCCTGCCGGTCCTTATATCCTATGGCATCGTCTATCAAACCGGTATCTTTTACTATGTGAATGCCATAATTTCGATGCTGTGCCTGGCAGCCATTGCCTCAGCCATCAGCACCCTGCTGGTGATGACGGCGGTTATCTTTATTCCCGCCAGCCGGATGAAAAGTGTATTTATTTTCATGGGAATCCTTTCTTTTGTGGTGATTTATCTCGCCATTCGTCTTGCACAGCCGGAATTGCTGGTGGATCCGGAAGTCTTTGACACCGTTATGGTGTATATCACCTCGCTGCAAACACCTTCATCACCATTTCTGCCGAGCAGCTGGGTATACGACGGCATCCGATCCGCGCTTTCGGGCGCGATCAGCAGCAGTTTGTTTTTCACGGCACTGGCCTTGAGTTTTACGGGAATGATCATATTTGCCCTGGTCTTAGTCTCAGATGCGATCTATTTTAAAGGATTTTCAAAAACCCAAAATGCGCCGGCCCGCCTGTTTAAAAAGAATGTCGTCGTTGACCGGATCTTAAATTTTCTGCCGGGCCCGATAAAGTCTTTTACCGTCAAAGAGATAAAAACGTTCCTGCGCGATCAGACCCAATGGACTCAAATATTTCTGATTGCCGCCCTGGTTGTGATTTACGTTTATAATTTCAAGGTCCTGCCCCTTGAAAAATCGCCGATCAGAACCGTGTACCTTCAGAATTTATTCTCATTTTTGAACATGGGCCTGGCGTTGTTCGTCCTGACCGCCGTCACCGCCCGTTTTGCCTACCCGGCGGTCAGTATGGAAAGAGAGGCCTTCTGGCTGGTCAAAACCTCGCCGCTGTCCATCAGAACGTTTCTATGGATTAAATTTTTTATCTACTATTTGCCGCTGCTGATTTTAACCGAGGTTCTGATTGTTGCAACCAACATCCTGCTTCAAGTCACCCCCTTTATGATGACCCTGTCGGCGCTAACGGTTTTTTTTACGGTCCCCGGTATCGTGGCCATGGGCGTCGGCCTGGGAGCCGCCTACCCGGATTTCAAAGCCGAAAATCCGACCCAGGCGATAACCAGTTTCGGCGGATTGGTCTTTATGATCTTCTGCGCCGGATACATCGGCCTGGTCGTTCTCATCGAGGCCGGTCCGGTTTACAATCTTTTTATGGCCGGCATCCGCAACAAAGTCATCAGCCTTTCCGCCTGGATCTGGATTTTCGGCTCATTTATCCTGGTGCTGATTCTCAGCGTGCTGGCCATATCCCTGCCGATGCGATTTGGTGAACGACGCCTGTCCGAATTGCGAATCTGAGTCCTTTCAATCTTCCAATCGTGCTAAACTCCTTTTTCAATTTTTCAGCTTGACATATAAAATATTTACATTTATATTTACATAAACATTTACATTTGTAAACATTCAGGTTGCAGGTGTCAGTTTTCAAGTACCATCTGGCAAACGTTACATTTGTTTAATTGGTTTAATTCGTTCCATTGGTTCGGTTAAGTCAACCAATTCAACCAATAAGACCAATAAAACAAATCGAACAAATCCTTGAGCCTGAATGCCTGAACCTTTGAACCCTGAACTTTTGAACCTGACACCCTGTATTGGAGGCATCATGCAACCCCAGCTGACACCGAAACAGCAGCGTTTTCTGGATTATCTCCAGCGGCAGATCGCCAAAAGCGGTCTGTGTCCCAGCCTGCGCCAGGCCGCCGCAGATCTGGGGGTCAGCCATGCCGCCATCGCCCAGATGCTTCGTGCGCTGGAAGAAAAGGGCTATGTGAGACGGGAGGGCCGCTACAGTCGTAAGGTCTACCTGTTAAACCGCGCTCGCGCGGCATCGGCTTTGCAGCGCGGGCGCGAAATTCCGATTATCGGTCGGGTCACGGCCGGTCTGCCGATGTACGCCCAGGCGGAGTGGGACGGCAGCATCGTGCTGGACGCCGCCGTTTACCGCAGTCAAAACATTTTTGCCCTGCGCGTCAAAGGCGATTCGATGAAGGATGCCGGCATCCTCAGCGGCGATCTGGCAATCTGCGAACCGCGCCAGTTCGCCCAGAACGGCGAGATCGTCGTGGCGCTTATCAACAGCGAGGAGGCCACCGTCAAACGCTTTTTTTTACATGCCGACCACATCGAGCTGCGTCCGGAAAACACCGACTACGCCCCCATGCGCTGCGGCTTTGGCGAAGTGCTGATCCAGGGCAAGGTCATCGGCATCCACCGCGGCCCGGAGGGGATAAAATGAGCACGCTGCGCGTTTGGGGAGCGGCCCTGCGGGCCTTTAGGAGCGCTGCGCTTGAGGAGCAGCCCTGCGGGCTTCGAGGAGCGGCCTCGCGGCCTTGAGGCTGCAGGCAAGAAGTATTCTTTCGCCTCAAGCGAAGCGCTCCTCAAACGGAGCGCATCGAACGCGCGGAGTGCTCCTATAGTTCCGCCTAACTGGGCGGAACGCTCCTCCGGCAGGATGTGAGAGCATTGCGTAAGCGTTCGCAACAGCCCTTGATGTTAACAAGAAAATGGACACCGAACAAAGAAAAACCCCCTGCCGCCTGCGGGTCGGCACCAGCGGCTATTCGTATGCAGAGTGGGTCAACGCCGGGTTTTACCCGCCGGGCACCCGGTCCGACCAGATGCTGCCGCTTTACGCGCAAACGTTTCCCATCACCGAACTGAACTTCACCTGGTACCAGATGCCGAAAGCGGCCGCAATCGAACGCCTGCGCCAGCGGGCACCATCCGGCTTTCGCTTTGCCGCCAAACTGACCCGCACCTTAACCCATGAGGTGGATCCGAACCAATGGCGCGGGCAGGTCTCCCGGTACCGGGACGGCATGGCACCGCTCACCCAGGCCCGACAACTGACGGCCGTTCTGCTGCAGTTTCCGCCGAGCTTTTCCCGGGCCCCGAAAAACCGCCACTATCTGGCCGCCCTGCTGGACGAACTGGACGGATTGCCCCTGGCGGTGGAATTTCGCCATGCTTCCTGGGCCACCGACCGGGTTTTTGACGAACTGCAACGCCGCCGCACCACCCTGGTCGCCGTGGATGAACCGAATCTGCCGGGCCTGTTCCCGCAGCTGGATGTCGTCACCAACCCGGATCTTTTCTACGTTCGGTTTCACGGCCGCAACGCCCGGGGCTGGCGCTCGGGCAATATGCAAATGCAGTTCGACTACGACTACAGCAATGAAGAGTTGCGGGGGTGGGCCGATAAGATCATCGCCCCCATGACCCGGCAGGCCGGCAGCGGCGTGATTTTTTTCAACAATCACGTCCGCGCCCAGGCCCCCAGAAATGCCCGGCGTCTCATCAGCCAGCTAATTGAAAAAGGCTTATTGTAAGTGCCTAAAGTTTATGGTCTCGCTGCGCTCCATCTTTTT
>JBFFCW010000128.1:0-9384 GCA_041559695.1 Desulfobacterales bacterium | reverse complement strand
CTCGACCTGCCATTCAAAAGCCTGACTTTTTTGGGAAACCTTGAATTCTTTCTGGTGCTTATGCCGTTCATTTATTGGTGTGTCGACCGCCGCATGGGGGCCCGGCTGCTGGTTCTTTTTTTAATATCGGCATATGTCAACGCGATTGCCAAAGTGGTGGCTGATCAGCCGCGGCCCTTTCAATATGATGCCAGAGTCCAGCCGCTGGTGCATGCCGGGGGAGGTGGGATGCCCAGTGGCCATACCCAGGGCGCGGTGGTGGTATGGGGGTATCTGGCATCTCAGATTAGAAGCGGGAAAATCTGGATCATTGCCGGATTTTTAATGATCGCCATCCCCATATCCCGCCTTTATCTGGGAGTCCACTTTCCGACCGATTTGCTTGGCGGCTATTTTGGGGGTGCCCTATTGCTGGTCCTTTATCTTCGGTTCGCGCCAAAGGTGGAGACCTGGCTGGTTGCAAAAGGCTTCATCTGGCAAATTGCAATGGCAGTCATCCTGCCGAGCCTGCTGTTTTTATTCAGCCCCCAGGGGTCACGCCACGCCTTGAGCGCCTGCGGCGCCTTAATGGGGTTTTTGGAGGGAATTGCCCTGGAGCGACGCTGGATCCGATTTTGCTCAGATGGAAGCTTTTTCAAACGGGCCATGCGTTTCGCCGTGGGCCTGAGCGTTCTTTTGGGTATCTGGCTGGGGCTCAGATTCGCCTTTTCAGGACTGGAGCCGTTATCCCTGTTTCGGGCATTTCGATATGCTTCCGTGGGCCTATGGGGTGCACTGGGCGCCCCCTGGCTCTTTGTGCGATTGAGACTGGCCAAAACCGACTAAATCATAATTGAGGAATCAAGGAATTCGAAGATTCAGGAATTTTAAATTACGTTACTTCGGTTTTAATTCCGCAATTCATCGTTTTTTAACTGATCCATATGGCCTATCATTTGCTTGCCGATCTGGTGGTTGTCGCTCATTTTATGTTTGTGCTGTTTTCATTGCTCGGAGCGCTGCTGGTTATTCGCTGGCGTAAAATGATGTGGCTGCATTTGCCGGCCGCCGTCTGGGCTGCCGGGGTTGAATTTTCGGGAAAGATTTGTCCCCTGACGCCGCTGGAAAACTGGCTGCGCATGAGGGGGGGCGGAGCGGGTTATGCCGGAGACTTTATCGGGCAATACCTGTTATGGCTGCTTTATCCGTTCGGGCTAACGCGGGGCGTTCAGATTATTTTAGGGGCGATTGTTGTGGGAATCAACATCGGGATATACGGATATGTGATTTTCGTGAGAAAATCGGGGGTAGCCGATTCAAAATAAATGGACCTCGCGTCAAAGCGCCCTGTAAGATCTTCCGGGCTTACGGGACGGACCCGGGTGCAACGGTGAATAAAAGCTTACACTGGAGGAAAGGAGGGTGGCTTTGAAAGAAACTCAGGATACACATCGCAAGGCAATCGGCTATATCTTATGGATATTCGGTTTTACAGGCTCCCATCGCTTTTATTACGGCTATCCGGTACTGGGAACCGTTTATTTTTTCACCCTGGGCCTTTTATTCATCGGCTGGATCGTCGACCTGTTTTTGATTCCTTCGATGGATCGCAAGGCCGACTTGAGGTTCACATCCGGCAAAATCGATTATAACATCGCTTGGGTACTGCTGACTTTTTTGGGGTTGTTCGGGATTCACCGCATGTATATGGGCAAATGGATCAGCGGGATTCTGTACCTGCTGACCGGCGGGATTTTAGGAATCGGCCTAATCTATGATTTTTGGACCTTAAATGATCAAATTACCCTGATTAACAGCAAAAATGAATAATCATAAAAAAGCGCACAAATGCCGCCTGCAACCGCGTGCAGTTGTTTAAAAGCCTGGGTCGTTTTAACGGCCGGTCTTTTGTATGGCCAAAACCCGGTACCGTGACCCCGATCCTGAACCTTTCGTTGATTTTTTTTTAGATCTCCGGTAGCGGCTCCCATCAAGCCCGTCTGACGATATGACAGAAAATTTGGAATGGCAATCGCCGATAGAACACCGCAGATTGCAATAGCGACCCCTAACGCCATTCGGGTAAAACCACGACTTTTTCTGGGAATCAATGTCGGACGCATCCCTAGCCCGTTTACGAATCATAAATTTGAACAAAAAATTGTCAGCCTTCATAACGAAATTTGACAGGGCGGAAATATTCGACCGGCTGCATATCCCGCCGCTTTGCGGCGGGGGGATGTTAAGTTGAGAATCAACTTGACAACATTACCGGAAGCGCTTAGCTTAATTTTTTTGAGTATATTCTCATAAAGGAGCTTGATCACATGGTACGGCCGCAAAAGCACCGACGGGTCGCCTTTAGTCCGGAAATCAGTTATTTTAAACCCCGGGGTATTCCCATGATGCAACTGGAAGAGGTACGTCTGACCGTTGACGAGCGTGAAGCCATTCGACTCTCCGACTTGCTCGGCATGTCTCACGAAGAGGCCGGGCATTGTATGGGGGTCTCGCGGGCCACCTTCGGCAGAATCATCCAGAAGGGCAGAAAAACAATTGCCGATGCCCTGGTCAATGGAAAGGCGATTAATGTCGAAGGCGGCAACTATCGCATTGTTGATCAAGCCCGGATTTTCAAATGCAAAAGCTGCAACCACACATGGCAGGCTGAAAAGGGGACCGCAAGGCCCCGAAGATGCCCCAAGTGCAAAGAAAATAATCTACATCGTATATTGCAAGATTAAAAATCAACCCGCTGGGTAAAGAGCTAATTTTTAAAGGAGACAAATAAAATGGTTGAAATTCAAGGGAATATGCCGCCGGATCCCCAAAAAGCGGAGGCTGAAAAAGACGCGGCGGTCAAGAAATCATTGGGTAAGATAAAAAACAAAATTATTGTCATGAGCGGCAAAGGCGGTGTCGGTAAAACGAGCACCTCGGTAAATCTAGCAATTGCCCTGGCCAATGCCGGGCACAAAGTCGGCATTATGGATGTTGATTTACACGGCCCGGATGTCCCGCACATGCTGGGCTTAGAGGGCATGCCGGAGCTCAATTCGAATAACAAGCTCAACCCGATGAAATACTCGGAGAATCTGAGCGCCATTTCAATTGAGTCGTTTACCCCCGGCAAAGACGATGCGATCATCTGGCGGGGGCCTCTGAAATATGCCGCTATCCGGCAATTTATCGGTGATGTTGACTGGGGTGAGCTTGATTTTTTGGTGATTGACAGCCCGCCGGGTACCGGTGATGAACCGCTGACAGTGGCTCAAATTATCGCCGATGCAAAGGCCGTCATTGTGACGACGCCCCAGGAGGTGGCATTGGCCGATGTGCGCAAGTCCATAAATTTTTGCAAGACCGTAAAAATGGAGATCTTCGGGCTGATTGAAAATATGAGCGGTTTGAGTTGTCCCCATTGTGGTGAGATGATCGATCTATTTGGATCCGGTGGCGGTGAAAGAACCGCTAAGGAAACCGGCATCCGCTTTCTGGGCAGCATACCGTTTGATCCTCACGTCGTTGCCTGCGGTGATTCAGGTGCCTGCTATCAGGAGGCCCATGCCGCTTCAGCGGTCACCACGGCGTTTGTCAACGTTGCAGAAGCAATGGCGAAACCCGGCTAATGCGTTGGTGCTTATGAGGTGAATTTTCTGATCAACGACAACGCCATTCTCAACACCGCTGTAAATGTGGCCACCATTTAATTGAATCCGAAGTTGCGCAACTGCCGATTGCTCCGATTGGCTGGATAGGTGTACCCTCACGGCCCTTAAAGGGGGAATGAATGATTCCAATTGGCCGGTAGTAAAATTTTTCCACGATTGCCCCCGGTTTGGGATGATTCAATCTTCTTTTGCTGCTTTATCGTCAAAGTTCTTTCTGGTTAGAAACCAGATCACGCAGGATTCCCGGAATTTGCAGTAGATATCCGGATCCCGTCAGTCGAGGCAATCTGCGCATATGCCGATCTGGTGTTTGCTGCATTCGTAGCTCGTTTCTATATCCGGATGATTCACGCAATGCCCCAACTTTTTTCCTTTTCATTTTATTCTTTGACAGAATTAACAGGATCAACACGATCACGCTTTTTTAGCTCGTTAATTTGCTTAACGACGGCCTCGCGCTCATCTTCGAGTTCAAACAGTTCGTTCATAATTGGCGGTTTGACGGAATGCGCCGGCATGCGCTTGTTGACTTCCGCAATTTTTTCATCCAGCTCTTTTAGCTTGACTTTTAGTTCTTTTAGATTCGTTTCATTCATTTTTTCCCTAACGTCTTTAACTCTATGCTGGTATAGCGTGCCCTATATGCATTAACCCATACCGAATACCGAATACCCAATACCCACCATCAATCCGCGTGCGGCCACGGTTCATCCTTACGCGCTTTCGCAAAATAACAGAAGCGATTCCATTCAAACTCCCTTGCGGAAATCGGGCAGCGTAGTTTGACCTTGCGGTCACTGACTCCGATAACTTCCCAATCTCCTTTACGAGGTCCGCTATCGATAAAAATCTTTTGACCGACGGTAAACGGGTAAGGTTTAAATATGATGACATCTGCTTTTCCCATAAATGCTCCTATCTTTAGCGTTTGAGTTGTTTTGTCACTTCGTATGAGAAATTTCGAATTGATTCCAAATTCAGTGTCTGAAAGATTAAACCGCTATACCCGAATACTCAAATTCGTCAATGCCTGCTTAAAAGTGGTTTTGAAACCACTTTTAAACATAAGCCGCCGAAAGGATCTTTCAAGTGCTAAAGCGTGCGGTTAACTAACGGTTAGTGGAGAGTGGTTAACGACCGATGGTCAAGGGTTCAAAATATGAACTAGATTTTGACAGACCCGCAACAGTATTTTATAGTGCCGCAGTATTATCCATTAGGATTTAAATCACCGCGAGAAGGGAGAGAGTCATGCCACACGGTTATACGGGGAAAATTTTGCACGTTGATCTGAGCAATCAAAAAACTGAGATTGAAGAACCGGACGAAGCGTTTTACCGGTCCTATCTGGGCGGGCGCGGCATCGGTTATCATTATCTCATGCAGCAAGTGCCCGCGGGCATCGATCCCTTTGCACCGGAGAACATACTGGCGCTGGCCACCGGCGTGATGACCGGGGCTCCGCTGCCGGCAGCCTGCCGCTTTGCAGCTGTTGGAAAATCACCCCTTACCGGCACCGCCGGTGAATCAGAGGCCGCCGGTTTTTTCGGCCCCGAGTTGAAGATGGCCGGTTTCGATGCCGTTGTATTTAAAGGCCGGTCGGAACAGCCGGTGTACCTGTGGGTGACCGGCGGCAAGACCGAAATAAAAGATGCGGCTCACATTTCAGATCTGGGCGCGCGTGAAGTTGAAGATGCCATTCGAGATGAAATCGGCAGCAAAAAAATCCGGGTGGCGCAGACCGGCCTGGCCGGGATGAACCGGGTGCGCTTTGCCAACATCACCAACAACCTGGGTCACTTCAATGGCCGCGGCGGTTTCGGGGCCCTCATGGGATCAAAAAATGTTCGCGCCGTTGCGGCCCTGGGCACCGAAAAACTTAAGTTTCAAGATCCGGCGTTTTTGCGTGAAACCGCCCAGCATTATGCGGCCACATTTAAGGATAACCCTGCAGGCGACGCGCTCTATGTTTACGGCACAACCGCATTTCCAGAAATATTATCTGCCGCCGGGCCGCTGCCGGCCAATAATTTTCGGCGCAGCAGCCTGGATGATCCCGGCCCCGTTGGCGGGGATACCTATAATGAAATCCTGCTCCAAAAAAGAAAAGGCTGCCATGCTTGCCCGATTCGCTGCAAGCGCGGCATTGCTCTGGATGATCCTAAATATGGTGTGGATTCCCGTTACGGCGGACCGGAGTACGAGACCATCTCAGCGCTGGGGACCAACCTGAATATCACGGATTTGAAGGCTATTGCCAAAGGCAATGAAATCTGTAACCGCTATTGTATCGACACCATCTCAGCGGGCATGACCATTGCCTTTGCCTGCGAGTGTTTTGAAGAAGGCCTGATTTCCGGATCCGATACCGATGGTCTCGAGCTGCGCTTCGGGGATGCCGATTTAATGATCCGGCTGCTGGAGATGATCGCCCACCGTGAAGGGTTCGGCGATCATCTGGCAGAG
Organism: Desulfobacterales bacterium; assembly: GCA_041559695.1. GTDB lineage: Bacteria > Desulfobacterota > Desulfobacteria > Desulfobacterales > JAHEIW01 > JAHEIW01. The sequence goes on along the minus strand of JBFFCW010000128.1, from coordinate 3,268 downwards.
GGTTCGGCGCGGCTGGCCCAACAATGGGGCATACCAGACAAGCCCTGCCATCTGGCGGTCAAAGGCCAGGAGATCTCCATGCATGATCCCCGGGTGAAGGCGGGTGTCGGAATCGGTTTTGCGGTGAGCCCCTACGGTGCGGACCACATGACCGCCGCCCACGATACGGTGTTTGTGAACGAAAATTCTTTTGCGTTAAATTCGGTAAAGCCGCTGGGCATCTATGAACCCATGCATGCCACGAATATTAACACCCAGAAGGTCAGAAATTACAAATTGCTGGAGAACTTCTGGCGCACGCTGGATGCCCTGGGCCTTTGTGTATTTGGTTATGCGCCCCGGGGGGTGATGCCCATCAATACGATGGTCAATTGCGTCGGTGCCGTTACAGGGTGGGAGACCAGTTTGTTCGAATTGATGCGGGCCGGGGAGCGCGGCACCATGATTGCGCGGGCCTTTAACAGCCGCGAAGGCTTCACGGTCAAAGATGACCGCCTGCCGAAACGATTGTTTGATCCCAAGCCGGACGGTGCCAATGCCGGGGAGCGAATATTTGCAGAGGCCGATTTTAATGAAGCCATCCGCCTCTATTATGATATGATCGGATGTGACCCCGACAGCGGTCGACCGAAACGGGCAACGCTATTAGCGCTCGGGCTTGATTGGGTGAATGAATCTTTAGACCCTTAAACGCCTGGGGAAAAACGGATTCGATTTTTTTAAATTTGCAAATAATTGAAGCAGAACCATTCCATGGGGTTCTGCTTTTGTTATCGGATATGAGGTATTCTGGTGTGGCGGCGAAGCGCGTTTCATATTGATATTTTCTATTCAAAATAGATATTTTATCAATATTTCCTATTTGATTTTTTTGCATTATCAATTTAGATTTCAGTGGTAAGTCTGAGTCATCGCAGCGGGGTATGAACAACGATTTTAAACATGAGAAGAAAATTATGTTTTTTAGAAAGAAAAAAACACTGATGGGATTGTCGCGCACCTGCGGGTGAGCGGCCAAAATCGGTCCGACGGAGCTGTCGGAAGCGCTCAAGGGGCTGGATGCCTCCAACGATCCCAATCTGCTGGTGGGCTTTGATACCAGCGACGATGCCGCCGTATATCGGGTTACACCTGAAATCGCGCTGATCAGCACGGTGGACTACATCACCCCGCCGGTGAATGATCCTTACTGGTTCGGCCAGATTGCGGCGGCCAACTCCCTTTCGGATGTGTATGCCATGGGGGGCAAGCCGCTGACCGCTTTGAACCTGGTCATGTTTCCCTCCAAGAAGCTCGACATGGTTTTTTTGAAGGAAATTTTGCGGGGCGGCAGCGACAAGGTGCTGGAGGCGGATGCGTCGATGGCCGGCGGGCATTCGGTGGATGACAATGAACCCAAGTACGGCCTGGCGGTTACCGGCAGCGTACACCCGGAGCGGATTCTGACCAACTGCGGTTGCCGGGCCGGTGATGCCCTGATTCTGACCAAGCCCCTGGGGACCGGCGTGCTGTTTAATGCCAACCGATCGGGCAAACTGCCTTACCCGGAACTGGAAGCGATTTTACCCCAGGTGGCCGCCCTTAACCGTAAGGCCATCGAAGCTGCCATGAAATTTGATGTGCATGCCTGCACCGATGTGACCGGTTTCGGGATCCTGGGGCATACCCTGGAGCTGGCCCGGGGCAGCGGTGTTCAAATCGACCTGGTTTACCAAAATCTTCCCTTTTATCCACATGCTCTGCGAATGTACCAAAAAGGTGAAAACACCGGCAGCAACCGGGCCAACCGCAAGCTGGCTGAAGGCGCCTGGGAGATTTCGTCTGATAAATCAGCTGAAGAACAGGCATTGCTCTTCGATCCCCAGACCTCCGGCGGGCTGCTAATCGCCGTTCACCACTCACAGGCCGATGAATTGATCTCACAGCTAAAAAAAGAGGGGGTCGAGGCTGCAGTCCGGGTAGGCGAAGTCGTCGCTTCGGATAAGCCTTTTATCCGTGTGGTTTAAGCAATAACAGGCTTCAGGCGCACCGGCGAGATTAAGGCAGGCCGCTTTGCCCGCCGAAGATGGCAGCCACAGAGGGCTGCCCTGCTTTAAAAGCGGGCTGTGGCTAAATGTAACGCCTTTTTGAGCCCAACATTCCTGTATTCCGTTATTCCATCATTTCAAATCTGTGCGAATCATTCGATGCGCTGCTTTACCTTTAGCCTGGCGCCGATGACTTCAATCGTATTCATAGACCTCGTAAATCGTCTCTTCCCCCAGCAGTTGATCAATTTTGTCCTGAATCACCGAGCGCGCTTTGTTTTGCTCCCATTGCTGCCAGTAATTGGCGGATTGCCATTTGGCAACGACGAGGCTTTCTCCGGGCTGATCCACGCGTTGCAGGGTTTCACCGGCAATATATCCCGGCTGCCCCATGGTCAATGACCGTAATTCATTGATCAACGCGCGCAGGGCCTCCATTTTTTCGGTCGGCACCTTTCTTTTGATATGCACCTTGATCATTTTGCTGTCTCCTTGTTCTGATGTTATAAGCCTTCGCTAAACCGAATAAATCAATTTTCAATCCATTTCAATGTTAAATCATATTTGCCCAAAATAATGCAACCCGGATCTTATAACGAATGTATATGATGCTGTGCTGGATTCGGCTGAAGATGGCGTGATGGTGTATTGGCGTGCTGGAGTGATCAAGAAAATCCAACACTGCATTACTCCGACACGCCAGCCCTCCGGCTTCTTTCAGGCAATGCATCCGTTTTTTGGACGCTATGCCATGTGGCCCCTATGTTTATTCGATAACCGGGATGCAAAATAAGATTTGATTATCATTGACTTTGCAGGTCACCGGGCATAATTTCAGAATTTAAGCAACATTCTTTGAACAGGAACCGGTTATGGCAGAAGGCACCATTTTTGACATAAAAAAATATGCGATTCACGACGGGCCGGGCATTCGAAGCACTGTTTTTTTCAAAGGGTGTCCGCTGGCGTGCCGCTGGTGTCACAATCCAGAAGGCATAACCGTTGCACCTCAAAGAATCTACCGTCCGGAGCGTTGCATCGGCTGCGGTGAATGTGTCCAGATTTGTCCGCATGCAGTCATGACTCAAACAGCAGAAGGCATTGTTTCGGATCCTGCAAAATGTGATCTGTGCCAAACCTGTGCCGATTATTGCCCGTCGGAGGCCGTCGAATTTGTCGGCCGGAAAGTAACGGTCGGTGAGGTCATGCATGAGATTGAAAAAGATATTGCCTTTTATGAT
>JBFFCW010000127.1:0-9408 GCA_041559695.1 Desulfobacterales bacterium | reverse complement strand
GCCTTGTTGCTGACCAGCGTTGCCTTCGGGCTCATCGCCCGCACGGTGCCCCAGATGAACGTGTTCTTGGTGGCCATGCCGTTAAAAATTATCATCGGGTTATTATTTATCGGTTTCAGCCTGCCGTATGTGTCGTCTTATTTAAAAACCATATTCAGCAACCTGGGCAATATGATTTTTCTGCTGATGAAAGCAGCTTCATAGCGCTTAATCGAGGTCAACTATGCCGGAAAGCGGCGGTCAGGAACGAACAGAAAAAGCAACTGCGAAACGCAGAGAGGAAGCCAGGCGCAAAGGGCAGGTCCCTCAGAGCAGGGAAATACCCTCTGTTTTAATTTTAATGACCGCCATGGGCGTTTTTTATTTCGCCGGGTCGTGGATGCTCTGGAACATCGCCGAGGTGATCGGCAGTGTTTTTGAACGGATGGACACCTTGCGGCTCGAAGCGGTTTCCGATGTCAGTGTCTTTTCAGCAGAAATTTTCAAGAAGACGTTCTTAATTTTAATTCCTTTTTTTTCGACGGTTCTGGTTGCCGGTATGGCGGGTAACGTCGGTCAGATCGGATTGGAGTTTCATGGAGAACCCCTGAGGCCCAAGTTGAAGAAGCTCAACCCGATTTCGGGTATGAAAAAGTTTGTCTCCATAAAAGCGCTGGTGGAACTGGTTAAATCCATTTTTAAAATACTGGTTGTTGGCGGTATCGCTTATGGAGTGGTCCGAAGCGAAACCGTAAAGTTTCCTGGCCTGATGCAGCAGGAAGTCGGAGACATTCTTATTTTTATTAGCCAGTTGGCCTTTAAGGTCTTCTTTTTTGTTTGTCTGGCACTCATCATTCTGGCGGTCCTCGACTATATTTACCAGCGCTGGCAGTACGAAGAGGACCTCAAGATGACCAAGCAGCAGGTCAAAGACGAACGCAAACAACAAGAAGGCGACCCCTGGGTTAAAGGCCGGATTCGCAAGGTTCAGCGAGAGATGGCGGCCCGTCGAATGATGGAGGCGGTTCCAGAGGCTGATGTGGTCATTACCAACCCCGTTCATCTGGCGGTGGCGCTGCAGTTTGATGCGGCCAAGATGGTGGCACCGACGGTGGTCGCCAAAGGTGCTGGGCACCTGGCCGAAAGAATTAAAGAGATTGCCAGAAATCACCAGGTGCCGATTGTCGAAGATAAACCGCTGGCCCAGGCCTTGCACAAAATGGTGGAAATCGGGGAATATATACCGGTGGAGCTCTATCGAACGGTAGCAGAAGCGCTGGCATACGTGTACCGCCTCAAAGGTATGTATCAAACTGCTTAGCAAGGAAATAAAATTGGCAAATCAGAACCAACTGACCGGACAAATTCCATTTGTTGCCAAAAACAGCGACGTTTTAATGGCCGTGGCAGTGATCTGCATCCTGGCATTTATGGTGATGCCGCTGCCAACCCTGCTGCTGGACTTGCTGTTGTCTTTCAGTATTACCTTTTCGCTGATCATTATTTTAGCCAGCATGTATGTTCAGCACCCATTGGAGCTGTCCGCCTTTCCTTCAATCCTGTTGCTGGTCACCTTGTTTCGATTAGCACTCAACGTCGCCTCCACCCGCGTTATTTTGCTGCACGGCAATGAAGGGACTCTGGCTGCCGGCAAAGTCATCAAAGCGTTCGGCGGGTTTGTGGTCGGCGGCAATTATCTGGTGGGGATCATCGTTTTTTTAATCCTGGTGACCATTAATTTTCTGGTCATAACCAAAGGTGCCGGTCGAATAGCCGAAGTGGCCGCCCGTTTTACCCTGGACGCCATGCCCGGCAAACAGATGAGCATCGACGCGGATCTGAACGCCGGTTTGATCACCGAACAGGAAGCCCGCGAACGGCGGGAATTGATTGCCCAGGAAGCCGAGTATTACGGTGCGATGGACGGTGCCAATAAATTCGTAAGGGGCGATGCGATTGCCGGAATTGTGATTACCCTGATTAACATTATCGGCGGGCTTGCCATCGGCGTTTTTCAAAAAGATATGAGCTTTGCCAATGCGGCTCAGAATTACACCTTGCTGACCATTGGTGATGGCCTGGTGAGTCAGGTGCCGGCTCTGATCGTGTCGACTGCCGCCGGTGTCATTGTCACGCGCGCTGGAGCAGATTCAAGCCTTGGAGACGAAATTACCTCTCAAATACTCATACAGCCCAAAGCCATTGCAGTCGCCTCCGGGGTTCTTTTCGGCTTTGGTCTGGTGCCCGGGCTGCCGACGATTCCCTTCATGAGTTTATCCGCAGTAACCGGCGGGTTGGCATACACCATTTTTCGGTCATTAAAGGAATCCGCCAGGATCGAAGAAGAGTCGAAAGTGAAGGAAGAAAAAGCCATCCCTTCCGACCAGTTTGACGCGCTACCGCCACTGGACACGCTGGCGATTGAAGTGGGTTACGGGCTCATTCCCCTGGTGGACATCGAGCAGGGCGGACAGTTGCTGGATCGAATTAAATCGCTGCGCCGCCAGATTGCGCGCGAACTGGGGATCATTGTCGCGCCGGTGCATATTCAGGACAATATGCAGTTAAAACCCGGTGAGTACGCCATTTTGCTCAAGGGCAATGAGATTGCCAGAGGGGAGTTGATGGCCAACTATTATTTGGCCATGAACCCAAACGCCACTGATGAAAAAATAGACGGTATTGATACCCGGGAACCGACATACGGGTTACCGGCGCTGTGGATAAAGGAAGAAGCCAAAGAAAACGCGCTGGCCAAAGGGTTTACAGTGGTGGATCTGGCGACGGTGCTGACGACGCACCTTTCTGAAATCATAAAACGGCACAGCCACGAGCTGTTTGGCAGACAGGATGTCCAGCAATTATTGGACGCCGTGAAAGAAACTCACCCCAAAGTCGTCGAGGAGCTGGTCCCCAGTTTATTACCATTGGGTGGTGTCGTTCAGGTTTTGCAAAATCTACTGCGGGAGCAGGTTCCCATTCGCGATCTGCTGACGATACTGGAAACCCTGGCGGACTGGTCGCCGGCCACCAAGGATCTGGATATTTTAACTGAGCACGTGCGTCACGCGCTGGCGCGAACCATAACCAAAATGAACCTGACGCCTGAAGGTAATATTGCCGCCATTACGCTGGGGCACAGTCTGGAATCCGCTATTTCAGAAGCATTACAGCAAACCGATCATGGAAGTTTTTTATCGCTGGATCCGTCCGTTGCGCAACAGATGATGAACAATCTGGCCGCGAGTTTAGAAAAAATATCTTCTTTGAATTACCAGCCGGTGGTGATGTGTTCCGCTCAAATCCGGTACCATGTTAAACGACTGATCGATCGGTTTATGCCCCATATCGCTGTGCTGTCATATGATGAAATTCTAAGTAAAGTTGAAATCCAATCTTTAGACATGCTGGAGCTTAACCATGCAGATTAAACGCTTTGAGGCCAAAAATATGAAGACCGCCTTGCGGTTGATCAAAAAAGAGCTGGGTTCTGACGCGGTAATTCTATCCGCACGCAGCCTCAAAAAAGAGAATAAAATTATCGGCCGGGTAAAATCATTGGGTGTTGAGGTTACCGCGGCTGTTGATGGTTCTCATCTCCCGGCTGAAATAAAACCGGTATTAAGCGCCAACGCTTTGAACAGTTACCGCCGCAATGCAACGCTCAGTCTGGCGACGCCCCCAAAGCGTAATTTTCGACAGTCGGTCGGCAGTCGAATTAAAACCCTGTACGGTCGGAAGCGGCCCCTTCAGCCCGCAGACACGACTCGATTTGACAAAGATGATTTGCTGGCAGATGTCTTTCAACATTTGCTGTCTCAGGAAGTTAAACAGGATATTGCCAATGACATCATTGACGCCTTAAAAGTCGTATATTCGGGGGAAGGGCGATTCGACACAACCGGCCAGGTTATTTCAGGCATTTCAAATATACTCAAGCAAAAAAGAAACGGGGTCGAAACGCAGCATCGCAAAAAATCCGGTTGTCAGGTGGTGGCGGTTGTGGGACCCACTGGTGTTGGGAAAACAACCACGGTCGCCAAACTGGCTGCCCGACATGCCATTGAACGCCATAAAAACGTTGCGATCATTTCACTGGATTCCGATCGCGTTGGCGGCAGAGCGGATCTGAAGGTATATGCCAAAGCTATCGGAGTTCCGATTAAAGCAGCGGCGACGCCTTCTGCTTTTCATGCAGCTGTTCATGAATTCAGGGAATTTGACACGGTCCTGGTGGATACGTCTGGATTTAATCCCCAAAAACAGGACCAAATCGATGAACTCAAAGCGTGTTTGAACGGGATTGATGGCATTGAAACCCACCTGGCGTTATCGACGATGACCAAAGAAGGCGATATGCTCAATATCCTCAGGTGCCTGAACACCCTTGATATTCAGTATCTGATTTTCACCAAGCTCGATGAAAGCTGCTCTTATGGAAATTTAATCAATGTGCTCGTCCGGCATCCATTGCCGCTGTCTTTTGTGACAAACGGCCGCGCGGTCACGCATGCCATCGGAACCGGTTCGATCGACAAAATCGTCGCGTACCTGCTGGGCAACTTTAAGCATTGTAAGGCATCGCTAAATTCGGAGCGGTTGGAGCGAGCCTCTGCGGAAGCCGTTGACCGCATTGACGGAAGCAGCTTTGTGGCCAACAAAAACTCCGATGTGTTTCATCGTGCCGACTGTAAATGGGCCCATAAAATACAATCAAAGAACATGATCACCTTTTCTAGTTTACAGACAGCAAAATTAAAGCATTTTATGCCCTGCCAAGATTGCCAGCCGGCCAGAAGCAAGCACTTTCAGACCGGATTGCCCACGAGGGATAATGTGCGGGTCTCAAACTACTCATAAAGGATGCGTTGTGAAAGGAGCCTGATAATTTATGAAGTCAAATAATCCCTCAGATAAGGTTATCCGTCTATCAGACCGGATGAAAGCCCGTAATTGCGGTTGTGCGTCTGGCAGTGGGGCCCAAACCGTGCGCAAGGCGTCAACGCGGGTAATCGCGGTGACCAGTGGCAAGGGGGGTGTCGGTAAGACCAATATTGTGGCCAATCTAGGCTATTCATTTGCGCGGATGGGCCAGAAGGTGCTTATTCTCGACGCGGACCTGGGCCTGGGCAATCTCGATGTTCTGCTGGGGCTGGCGCCGAAATACAATTTGTCGCATGTGTTCATGGGCGAAAAATCAGTTGGCGAAATCATTGTCGAAGGGCCGGGTAATATGCTGATTCTGCCGGCGTCCTCAGGCATTCAAGAGTTAACCCACCTGACCCCGGAGCAAAAGGTTCAGATTTTAAGCGAACTGGACGGGGTGATTGACTCAGTCGATTTATTGCTGATCGATACCGCCGCTGGAATTTCTTCGAATGTCATGGACTTTAATGTGACCGCGCAGGAAATTATCGTGGTGGTTTCGCCCGAGCCGACGGCCATTACCGATGCATACGCACTAATGAAAGTACTTTCCTTAAAGTATGCAGAGAAATGCTGCAAGGTTATCGTCAATTTAGCCGGCACGACTCAACAGGGAAGAGAAGTGTTCAGACAGCTGAATCTGGTTACCGAAAGATTTTTGGATATGACCGTCGATTATTTGGGAAGTGTACTGTTTGATGCCAAGATCACGAAAGGCGTTAAACAGCAGAAACTTGTCAGCGATCTTTATCCGGATACGCACGCCAGCAAATGTTTTGAAGATTTAGCCCGGAAAATATTCAGCCAACCGCCGACAAATGTGCCCAAAGGCGATTCCAATTTTTTCTGGCACCATCTGATTGAAAAAAAAATTTCCTAATTGGAGAAATAAAATTCTATGGCACTGGCACAGACACGAACAAAAAAAGTTGTCCCCAAGGATCCAGCGTATCGCGATCAGTTGATTACCGAATATTTGCCCTATGTAAAACGCATCGTACAGAGACTGACGGTACATCTTCCATCAACCGTGGATATCGATGATCTGATGAATGTCGGGGTTATCGGGCTGATTCAGGCTGTGGACCGTTATGATCCCCGGCGCGATAATAAATTTATGACCTATGCCATCTTCCGGATCAAGGGCGCGGTACTCAGTGAGTTGCGTGCGCGGGATTTCCTCTCAAGATCCAATCGGCGGAAAATAAGGGAGTTGGAATCTGTTTATCTCCGGCTGGAACAAAAATTGGGGCGTACGGCCGACGACAATGAGGTTGCACAGGAACTGGGAGTTGATCTGGAGCAGGTTTATCGCACCAAACAAATGTCGAGCATCTCCTTTATCAGTCTCGAAGAATTGGGGGTTTCCTCCAGAGACGAAAAAGAAAAACTGCTGAGCTATCTGGTCAATAATGAAGATGATGCCCTCAGCATAACCAAATTAAAAGAATTAAAGGAAGCCATGGCCCGGGCGATCAAACAATTGCCCGAAAAGGAGCGCCTGGTGATTTCGCTGTACTATCTGGATGAGTTGACGATGAAAGAAACCGGCAAAGTACTCGGGATTACCGAGTCACGGGTGTCGCAAATTCATTCTCAGGCCATATTACATTTACGGACTAAACTGCGTAAAGAAAAATTGCTGGATGATTAGATGGTAATTTTTTCCCAGAATCTTGAGATTTGGGCGTTATACATCATCCGCGGTCGCTGAATATTGAATGGCGATCCATGAATCGTGAATACTGAATGTCCAGGTTCGGAAGTGGGAGGGCGGAAAGGGTGGCATAAAACCGACAATCAGAGGACAGAATTATGGTTGACGACATTAATTTTCCGAAAGGACTGCCGCCGGTGCCTGCTTCGGGCAGAGTTCAAAGGGTCAATCGCAAAAGACGCCAAGAGCAAAAACCCCCTTTTAAAAAATTTTTAAATGAGGAAGATCAGGAAGATAAAAAGAAGAAAAAAAGAAAAAAGGAATCCGACAAAGTGGATATTCTGGGTAATACGAAAATGCGCCGCGCCCAAAATTTCACTGAATCCTCAAACGCTACCGACGCCGCAGAAACGCAAGACGATTCAGACAAGAAAGTCATTGACGTTCGTGTCTAGAAGCGGTTTCAAAACTCCATCTAGCGTCCGATAACAGTGTTGCAGGCCTCCGATAAATGCTCACATACCCAATGTATGCTGCGCGTTGCCGACCGGCCGGCGCCTTGCTCTCGAACGCGATCTGAGGTTTTGAAACCGCCTCTGATCACTAAAAGCTAAGGGGTTTCAAGATCCCATAAAAAATGTCTAGGGAGTGGAAATGGCATTGCACACACTTAATTTCTGGGAAATTGCGATTGATGCAACTCAAATCGGGTTGTGCGCTTTGATTTTGTTGTTTCTGATTCGTAACCGCATGAAATTCAAACGGCAGAATCTAAATGCGCCGTCTGCTGAACAATCAAAGAAGGTTAATACCGAATTTGTGGTTGAAGCCCTGCGGCAGCAAACCGAACTGGCCTTCAATCATATCTTGGAAACCATCGATAAAGAACGTCAAACACTGCATGCTTATTTTGAGCTCAGAGAAACCCAGCTTGCTCCCGGTTTGTTAACGCCCGTATCATCGGGCCCGGTTGAGCCATTCTCCAACGCCGAAGCGTTGGATCCGGACGCTGCCGATACAATTTACAGTGAAATTGAAAGTCTAGCCGATCAGGGCTTGAGCCTTGCGGGTATTGCTGAAAAATTATCCGTCCCCCGGGGCGAAGTCGATCTGGTTTTAAAGCTCAGGCGCCTGAGCATCGAATCTGCCAAAGTGAAAGACAACCCGCAAGAATGAGCCATTCTAACCGCGTTATTCCAACTTCGCTGCATCCCCCCAAAAAAGCCGTGTGGAATTGCCGAAACACCTCAGCGTGGCGGTCTTCTAGGCAAATCCTGATGGAGTCGGCAAAAAATACCGCATTCGATTGCAGGGATTGAAAAAATTAATTTGGGTGCTGATGTCGATTTTATGACCCATGGCGCTGGGCCACTGAAAGTTTTATAATATATTGATATTGTTTAATAATAATCCTTCATCGGCCTCGCCAACCCCTTTTTTTGGGTGCCTGTTTTCAATTGAGATAAAAAGCTTTGTTGGTATGTGTCTTGCATTTGATAGCGGCGGTTTGATTATCGGCCTTCAAGCGTGTCAACGGATTTCCCGGAGGCCAGGTGGTCTATCGAATGATCATAGCGGCGATTTAAGATAAGGAGTTCTTCAATGAGTGGATCGATTTATATGGCTGCAACCGGGGCCCTGGCCTACGAAAAGCAATTGCAGCTTCTTTCCAACAATCTGGCCAATGTTAATACCGCTGGCTTTAAAAAAGACAGGGGCCGTTTCCGGGAATTTGAGCTTGCTGAAACGGTCAATAACAAAGCGTTACCCGTTCAAATGGGTCAACCGCAGGCCACGCAATATTGGATGGAGTATAGCACATACACGGATTTTTCAGAGGGCGCCCTAAAGAAAACCGGCAGTCCCTTCGACCTGGCGCTTTCGGGCCACGGCTTTTTCTGTGTGCAGACACCGGATGGTGTCATGTATACGCGACGCGGAGATTTCACGGTTAACGCAGACGAGGTGCTCGTGACCCAGGAAGGATGGCCGGTGCTGGGGAAGGGCGGTGAGATTCAGATAAAAATGTCGAAAACATCTGATGATAAAAGCGAATTTTCGATATCCGAAGACGGCACGGTGACCGTTGACGGAAAACAAGTCGAGCGTTTGCGCATCGTCGATTTTACGCAGTCGCATGCCCTTGAAAAAGCGGGTCACAACTATTATCGCGCCTTGAATCCGAGGGCGCTAGAGGAACTCGATGAGGGCCTTGAGGTCAGTCAGGGATTTCTAGAGTTATCCAACGTCGATACGATCAGAATGATGACCGAGATGATCGAAGTGTTACGCGGATATGAATCTTATCAGAAAATGATGCGTTCCGTCGATGATATGAACGCCAAGCTGATTAACGATGTTGGTCGTTTGGGATAACGAATAACTATTAACAAACTAAAGAAGTGGAGGCAATATGATACGCAGCTTGTGGACTTCAGCCACCGGTATGCAAGCTCAAGAGCTCAATATCGATGTGATTTCAAATAATCTGGCAAACGTGAACACATCCGGTTTCAAAAAAAGTCGGGCAGAGTTTCAGGATTTGCTATATGAAAACCTGCGGCCGGCCGGTGCGGCCTCATCGGCAGATACCACGATTCCGACAGGCGTTCAGCTGGGACATGGCGCCCGGCCGTCAGCGGTGCAAAAAATGTTTTCCCAGGGCGATTTTCAAAATACCGAAAACGAGCTCGACTGGGCCATTGAAAACGATGGATTTTTTCAGATCGAATTGCCCAACGGAGACACGTCTTACAGCCGTTGCGGGGAATTTAAGCTGGACGCCGATGGCCGTATCGTCAATGCGGACGGCTTTCTGCTGGTGCCACAATTAACGGTTCCGACCG